>CAJXXO010000093.1 GCA_913062655.1 uncultured Bacteroidota bacterium
CCCTTACTTACAATCGGCCCATCTGACTTTTGGCAATATGGAAGGGGCCATTTCAGATGATGCGCCACTGGAAAAGCGCTGTAAGGATACCACCAAGTGCTACGCCTTTCGCATGCCCACCCGCTATGCCGATCATTTGGCGGAAGCCGGTTTTGATGTGTTGAGCCTGGCCAACAACCACGCTTGGGATTTTGGCATAGAAGGGGTAACCGATGCGGCTACTACGTTGGACAGATTGGGTATAGCCTATGCTGGCCCGCAACACTTTCCGTGGGACACCCTCACTCGGTATGGGGTAAAAGTGGGCTTTGTGGCATTTGCGCCCAACAAAGGCTGCATGCATATCCTGGATCGGAAGAAGGCGGTAGCCACCGTCACTCACCTCGATTCGATCAGCGATATTGTTATTGTCTCTTTTCACGGAGGGGCAGAAGGGAAAGACCATCAACACGTAACAGGGGAGAGTGAATTCTATTATGGAGAAAACCGGGGTAATGTACAAGCCTTTGCCAAAGCTATGATCGATGCAGGCGCAGATGTAGTGTTTGGCCATGGACCCCATGTGGTAAGAGCCGTTGAGGTCTATCAGGATCGGTTTATCGCCTACAGCCTGGGTAATTTTGCCACCTACGCCCGCTTCAACCTTACCGGAGTAAATGGATATGCTCCAGCCGTAAAGGTGTATACCGACCTGGAGGGTCAATTTCTGGAAGCAGAGGTAATCTCGTTCCTACAACGAGGGGAAGGTGGCCCTAAGAAAGACGCCAACCAACTGGCCTTCAAAAAGATAGCGGAACTCACGCAAAGTGATATCAAGAATCATGGATTAGGTTTTGAGGACGGTTGGATTAGAAAAAGAAAGTAGCGGTCAAACATCAGATTACAATTGTACCCTTATAATATTCCTTACTTTTATAGTAAGAAGCGACTATGCCGTACAAGGAGCGTGAAATAGAAAAGATGTACTATACCATCGGTGAGGTGGCGAAGCAGTTTGATGTATCTACCTCACTCATTCGCTTCTGGGAGAAGGAGTTTGATATCCTCAAGCCGAAGAAAAACCGTAAGGGCGATCGCTTTTTTACCCAAAAAGACCTCGACCACCTGAAGATTATCTATCACCTCGTGAAAGAGCGGGGCTACACGCTAAAGGGTGCCAAGCAAAAGCTTAAGGAAAACAAGCAGGATGTAATTGACCATGTACAGATGGTCGACTCACTGAAACGGGTACGGCAGTTTCTGGTAGATTTAAAGCAGCAGCTCGACTGACCTACTCCTTGTTTTCATTACCATTTTCAATTGCGTATTTCGCTTTATAGGCTTTCACAAACTCTTCCGTACGCTCTTTAATCGTGCTGGAATCGGTATTGTAAGTAGGGCTTAGGCTTGATTGGCCAGGCAGGTCCTCCACATGCAAGGTTTGCGTAGGGAAGGCAAAGCGTACACCGAGGTTTTCTGCCAATTCAATAATAGCCAGTATTACCTCGTGTCGGGCTTTCAATTCAGCCGACCAACTAGGCACTGCGAAAAAAATGTAGAACAGCACATCCAGCGAGTGGCTGTTCATATTATTCATGTGTATTTCGTAATAGTCCTTTCGTGTATTAGGATGGTTTTCTACTATTTCACGCAAACCATCTACAAATTGCTGTATCAATACCGTGGGTGTATCGTAGGTCAAAGCGATCTTCGTGGAGAAGCGCCTGTATTCGCGAAGGCCAAAGTTGTCAATGGTCATATCTGCCAGCTTGCCATTGGGTACATAGACGAGTGAATTGGCAAAGGTGCGCACCCGGGTCGAACGGAAGCCCACTTCTTCTACCGTGCCATCGACACCACTGAAGTTGATCCAGTCACCAATTTGAAAGGGACGATCCAGAAAGATCATCAAGGAACCGAAGAGATTCTTCAGCGTATCCTGTGCGGCCAGTGCCAGGGCAATACCCCCAATGGATATACCGGCTAGTAGGGCAGTGATGTTGAAATCAAGGCTCTGCAGGACCACCAGTGCACCAATGATGACAATAAATATCTTCAAGGCTTTTCGCACCAAGGGTACCAGTTGATCGTCCAGTTTGTTTTCCGTCCGGTCGGCTACTTCTACCATATACTCACCCAGTATGTCTACTGCGCGGTATACCGCCATGGTGAGGAAGAGGGGCGTCAGTGCCTGAATAATCAGCACCACATACCGGCTGATGTTCACCGGCAATTGCAGCATGGGCTCGAAAGGGATAATGATCAAGGTAATCAGCAATAAACTCAGTGGCCGGGCAATCTTTCGAATTACATTACTCTGGCTCTTGATCTTGGCAAACCGTACTTCCAACCTTGTGATGATCAACTGTATCAGCCACGTCAGTAGCGCATGTAATACCACAATGACCACCACAAAAATGAGGATGCCAATGATCTGCCAGACATACAGCCCACCTAAGCGTTGCTGTCCAAAAGTGGGAAAGAGGTTTACCAACAGGTCGCTGCCGAAGGGGAATACCTCCTTGTGCAGGTCCGGTATCCGTTCTACAGTGCGGTCGCTCCAATACCATCGACCGGCCTCTTTTTCCACATAAATGCCGGGTAACGCATTGGGGTAGAGATAATACCGTGCCAGGTCGTTGGTGGTATCGATATAGTTATTCGACTTCGGTAGCAGCTCCATGTCGATGTACATGCCCTTGGCATCCAGCACTTGCTTTAGCTTGATCGCCAGATCTTTCGCCAGTTCCGTATTGGATAGATTAAAGGTCTTTGCCGACACTTCAGGGAAATAGGTGTCCGGTTGTAAATACTTCAGGTGCGTCTCTATCGTATTGTAGGGACTTTCCAGGTTAGCCTTGGGCACATTCCGATCGAGGGAATCGGCTTGTGACCAGAGGTACATCGGGGTGATGAGGGCAAATACAAATAACGCGATAGCTCGCATGGCTTTGGGATTTGATTGGATGTCCGAAATTAGGGGTTTTAATAACAATCTGCAGGTATGAATCAGGAACTTACTCCTCATCAGCGACAATTTTTGTCAATCGTAAATAATCGGTTCAAATTTCGCCTATTCCTGCTCAGACGACTGCCATTGGCCTGGATTACCGGCCTCAAGGTGGAGCGTATGACGCCACAAGAAGCTCGAGTCTCCGTGCGGTATGGCTACTGGACACAGAATCCATTTCGCAGTATCTATTTTGCCGTGTTGGCTATGGCAGCCGAGCTATCTACGGGATTGCTGGGTTTTTTGCAGGTGTACCAGCGCAGTCCTCGGGTCTCCATGTTGGTCACTGACCTACAAGCGAAATATTCAAAAAAAGCAGTCGGGCGCATCACCTTTTCTTGCTCCGATGGAGAAGCTGTAGCACGAGCGGTGGAAGAAAGCATCGCTTCGGGCGAAGGGCAAGTGGTACCTTGTACCAGCATTGGCCGCAATGAAGAAGGGGAGGAAGTGGCCCGATTGGTCATTACCTGGTCATTTAAAGCCCGGGCCTCCAAAGGGTAGCGGGTGTAGTCAACTATTTTTCGGGTTTTTGCGTCTTATGTACCAATGAGAATCCTACTAAGCTTGTGTTTGCTTATCGTTTTCAGCCCTTACCTGAGGGGGCAAGAGGGCTTTTACCGCGATTTTGAAGCGGTACCCCAGTCCAATGAGGTGGACCTGGAGTGGGTGATTGTGGCAGGAAACAGTTGCGTGAACACCTACATTACAAGAAGCGTAGATGGTGTTGATTTTGATACGGTCGGCACTATAGCCGGCTTATGTGGCGATGATGATGAGGATATATTTTATGCCTACACAGACACTGCACCCGTAGTCAACCGGGTAAATTATTATCGCATACAGTTTGGCAATGTAGCCCGCTCCACCATACTGCCTGTTGAAGTGATAGACCTTACAAAGCAAAGCTATCAGTTGGTATATGATCCGGCCCTTGCGCAGTACACCTTGTATTTTTCCAATCCCGGTAGAGCTGAAGTGACGCTGGAGACCTACACTTACAGCGGCCAACGTCTGTCTCAACAGGTGACGACCCGCAATCAATTTTCCTGGCCTGCTACGGAGCAGCAGGGCTTTCGCCTATTTGTGCTGCGCAGCGAAGGACGCCTTTTGGCCAGTGGTCATTTGCCATAAGTAAGCGAATTATATTTGAACGCTTTTGTTTCCCTTACAGATAGAAAAGGAAGCAGATGGATAAGAAGCGAACGGTAATTATTGGTGCAACACCTAATCCCTCCCGTTACGCCTACCGGGCCGCACATATGCTGGACCATCACGGACATACCTTCATCCCTGTAGGCATAAAAAAAGGTGAAGTAGCCGGTAAAACCATTTTGGACTTGCGGCAGCAACCACCGGTAGAGGAGGTGGATACGGTAACCCTGTATATTGGTCCGCAAAACCAGCCGGAATGGGAAGACTATATCCTTTCTTTACAGCCCAGACGCATCATTTTTAACCCGGGCACAGAAAATCCTCCTTTCGCGAAGAAAGCGGCCCGACAGGGCATCGAAACAGAAGAAGCCTGTACACTCGTGATGCTCCAGCTAGGGATGTTTTAGGCTTAGCTTACCTTTTCCAATGCCTGTTCAATATCCAGGATCAGATCATCCGGATGCTCCACGCCAATGCTCAAACGAATCATTTTTTCTGTAATGCCGTAAGCTTTCCGCTCTTCCGGATCTACGCCTGAGTGGGTCATCGTGGCAGGGTGCTGCACTAGCGATTCTGTGGAGCCCAAGCTTACTGCCAGGTGGAACAATTCCAGATTATCCATGAAAGAAAAAGCTTCTTGTTCTCCACCCTTGATGTCGAACGAGATCATAGCTCCGGGCTCCAGGCAGTGCTTCTTGTATATCTCGCCTTGCCGTGTAGTTGGATCGTGGTGGGCCAGGTAATAGACCGTCTCCACTTTGGGATGCCTTTCCAGGTAAGCCGCTACCTTTTTTGCGTTAGACAGTTGCTTTTCCATGCGGATTTTCAGGGTCTCCAGGCTCCGCATCAGCAGCCAGGATATCCATGGGCCGCCCATGCTACCCAGTTGGCTGCGCAGCATCTTTATACGTTGAATGGTGGCCTCGTCACCCAGTGCTGCACCGGCAACCACATCACTGTGGCCGCCAATATATTTGGTGGCCGAATAGATGACGATATCAGCACCATGCTTCAGGGGATGCTGCCAAAGCGGCCCCAGGAATGTGTTGTCTACTATCACGTGGACCTTTCTGTCCGCTTGCGACAAATCTTTGGCTACAATGCTACACGCCTCGATATCGTACAACTCAATAGTAGGATTGGCGGGTGTTTCGATGAATATGGCGCCCACCTTATCGCGCACCCCTTCTTTGTCAATTAGGGCATTCAATTCATCAATGCCGTCATCGGGGTCGAAGCCAATGGCCCGGATGTTGAATTTGGCCAACGTGTGCTTTAGGAAATGATCGGTGCCGCCATAAACCGGGTCACTATGCAAGACTACCTGACCGGGCTCCGGAAGCTCCAGCAGGGTAGTAGAGATGGCCGCCATACCACTTTCGAATACCGCTGCCGCCTCAGCATTGTCCCATAGTGTCAGGCGATCTTCCAGTATTTCCAGGTCTGGGTTATTTAACCGGCTGTAAATGAGGCCTACCTTCTCACGCTGGCCTCTTTCACGGAAACCATGGGCCAATTCAAAGAAGGCCTTACCGTCTTGTGCCGTCTCAAAGACAAAGGTGGAGGTTTGAAATATGGGGCTTTTGATCGATCCTTCCGACCATTGTGGGTTGTAGCCATAGCCCATCATCAATGATTCGGGATGAAGCTTCTTTCGCTTCAGTGTCTTCTTCTTGCAGTCTTTCTTGGCCATGTGTTTGTGGTTTCCCACAAAGCTACCGGCTTGCCCAATGGCCGGCTATGATATTTCTCATTTACCTATTCCGAAATTACTTTTTGGGGTATCGGGTGGTCCAACTGTTGTAATTGGGCATTTCCACGTAATACCAGTTGGCCTTCAGCTTTCCGGTTGGTGCCTATTTCAATCCCTGACCAGGTATCGCCACATGTGTTGGTGATAGTGGCATCTTCCACCACCAGGGTAGCACCGGGCTCAATGATGATTTTGGCATTTTTCGGCATAGACAGGCGACAGTACACATTCAGGTGGCTGCCTTTTTTGAGACGTAGGTTGCCACGGAGCTCCCGGAAACATTCCCAATTGACAGAGTCATTCCTTCCGATCTCCACATCCATACCCGGCTGCCGGTAACACCAGTCTTCCACCAATTTCTCCCGCTGGGTGGTGCCATCAGCGGATAACCGGTAGTGAATCTGACCAATTTGACAAGGCGTATACGCATTCTTGTACGTGTTGTAATCCATCACATTGTTGCTTACCTCCTCATGGCAGGGCGGACGGTCTGAATAATTCCAGCAATTGGCATGTCGGGGCGTGTCATCACAGCCATCGTTGGTGTTCCATGTATGTGCCAGACCCAGTGTGTGCCCGATCTCGTGGTTTAGCAGGCGGGCGGCAAACCAGGGCCCAAAGTAGTAGGGGTTTCCGTCTATCTCACCGGCTTTTTGTTGTGATTGATAGTACACGCCCGTAAGCTTTACCCAATGTGGGGTGCCGACACCTCCCGTAGACTTCGGATAACTGGCTGAACGGACACTATCCGGATGATGCGGCATAATGAAGACGTTGATGACCTCTTGTTTTTGAATGCCGTAATTATCGTATTGCCAACGGTTGAAGAGCGTACGCTGATTCTTGTGGTCGTTGAAGAAATACTTATCGGTATAATGGAAATAAATGCCATCGTCACCTGGCTTTTCAAAATCGCGGGTGATCTGGTATTGCAAACGAATCGGTAGCACGGGTGTGGTATTGCCCACCGGTAAATGCATAGGTTGATTGTCACGCAAATACCGGTTGGCGTCTGCTACCATCTGCAAGGCAAACTGGCGGGCCTGTTCTTCATCAGGAAAGTTTGCCGTGCGATCGGTATTGTTGACAAAATGAATATTGATCTTTACCGTTCGCTCTGGGTAGAGGTATAGCTGTGACGTATCCGGAATGTAGTGCGCACTATTGCGACATCTTCTCAGGTTATTAATGTCGGTTTTGTTGGTGGTATTTTCCAGGCGTACTTGCTCTGCTGTTGCGAATTGATAGGAGGTAGTACCGCAACCGGTAAGTAATAGGAAAAGGAGGAGCCAAATCGGGAGAACAGTCGGTTTTGTCATATTTTTATTCTCTGGGTAAAACTACCAATTATGCGCATGGTGTACAGATGGACAACGTTACTCATCCTGGTCCTGTTGTGGGGGGGCTGTTCCACCCCAAAAGCTCCCGAAGTCTATAAGCAAGAGCTGGATGCCTTATTGGATAGCTTATACCAAACCCGCATGGAGAATGGCACGGTGTCAGAGGCACAACTGCAGGAAGGGGTAAAGCTTACCACCCAATTCCTGAAAGCTTATCCAGAGGACACTGTTCTGGCCCCACGCTTTACCTATGAGCAAATCAAGTTTCGTACCGAACTGGGTCAGTATGGCCATGCCCTGGAGCTGATCGATACTTTTCGGGTCCGGTTTCCGGCACATGAACTGGCACCCAAGATGCTCCATTTCAAAGGATACTACATCTACGAGCAGGGACTACAGGATTTCGACAAAGCACGCACTACCTATGAGCAGTTTTTGGCAGAATATCCAGCCCACGATGAATTGACAGAAGCGGTTCTCTTCAGCCTGGAGCACCTCGGACAGTCGGATGAACAGATTTTAGAATCGATTCTGGAAAAGGCTGCCGAGCGGGAAAAGAAACAAGGAGGCTCTTAATGGGGCCGTTGCTACGTCAATGGTTGCAAACGTGGGGCCGTCAAAAACCGCTGAAACAATGGGCCCAAAAGACCGGCCATCAGTTATTAATTGTACTGTATCATCATGTGGGGCCCACAGAAAGGCACCTCCGCTGGCTCTACAGCAGCCGTACCCAAGCCCAGTTTGAAGCTGACCTGCAATGCTTTCAGCAGCATTTTGAGCCGGTAACGCTATCACAGGTCTATGCGCACGCCACTGGTGAGCAGCCCATTGAGCGGCCTAGTATTCATATCACTTTCGATGATGGTCTTCAAAGTGTGGCCGAGTATGCCTGGCCATTGCTGCAGCAATATGGTTTTGAGGGCTCTGTATTCATCAATCCTGATTTTGTCACCGGTCCGGATATCTTCTACCGCATGAAAGTGAGTGTCCTGATCGATGAGATCAAGCAGGGTTTGGTGCCTGCTGCTGAGGAATTGTCGATGCGGGAGCATATGAAAGGTAGGGTACCCGGGAAAACCACCTTGCAGCAGTTGCGAAATATTACCTATGGTCAGCGTCACTTACTGGACGAGCTGGGCAGTCTGGCTCGTATCGACTGGCGGGCCTACAAGCAGGGCCACCAAATCTACCTTAACCAGGAGCAATTACAACAATTGGCAGCGGCAGGTATGGGCGTTGGTGCCCACAGTCTAGATCACCCTCTTTTTAGCGCGCTCGATGGCGAAGCAAGGCAACAACAGTTTCTGGGTAGCCTGCAATGGGTGCAGCGTCATTTTCCCACGCAGCCACCCACCTTTGCATTCCCCTTTACGGATCATGGCTTGTCGACAGCAGCCATTCAGACATTACAAAAAAGTGTACCAGAGCCTGTTTTACTGCTGGGGTGTGCCGGTATAAAACAAGAAGCACATGCGATGCATCTACAACGTTATCCCATGGATGTATCGCTGGCAGGTGCTAAACGGCAACTGCAGCAAGCCTATGCGGGTGCACGGCTGAAACAACTTCTGG
>CAJXXO010000094.1 GCA_913062655.1 uncultured Bacteroidota bacterium
GCCTCCAACGATGCCCATGAAGGCTCTTCTTCCGGTTGTTCGGTGGCTGTCCCCCAAAATCGGTTGGCTATCGATCGCAAATGCATGGCAACCGGGCCTGCTGCCATTAAACCAAAGTCTAGCCAGGCCGGAATACCCGGCATGTCATTGTAGCGATCCGCGATATTGAAGCCCCCAACCAAGCTCCGTTTGCCATCAATAATGAGCAGTTTGTGATGCAGCCTCCGACCGATATTGATATTTTCCCCGGTAAATGGCCGGCCAAACCATTTGACCACTATCCCCACATCTTGCCAGGTTTGCGCCCAGGGATTGTCGCGCATGAGCTCCAGTGAACCATAGGCATCCAGTATCAGGTACACTTTCACACCCCGTTTGGCCGCCCGAACCAAAGCAGATTGAATGAGAGCCCCGGTTTCATCGTTGACGAAAATGTAGGTTTGCAGTTGCACTTCATATTGTGCTGCGTCAATCCAGTCAATCATGTGCTGGAATGTGGCGGCACCCGATCGCAGCAACTGCACCCGGTTGCCCGGTATACTCACCCGTGGATTGAGCCCTTTATCGGTTAGCTTATGCATGGCGCCACATACCCTCCATCACAATTTCCACACAATGCTGATCCGGATCGCGGAAGTAGAAGCTTTTATAGCCACCCGGCCAGGTTTCCTCATGCTCAATGGCTATACCTGTCTTTTCGACAAAATCCTTCCAAGCCTGGTAATCGGCTGGTGCGCAACTGAAGGCAAAATGCAATTGACCCGCTCCGTAGTGTGGGGGCAGGTGGGTCTCTTCCCTGGTCGACTCAGGTAAAAAGCAAAGCAATACGCTAGCCCCGGCTCGGAAGAATACGTGCCGTTCCTCCACATAGGATAGGCAGGGCAAGCCCAGTCGCTCATGGTAAAAGCGATAGGTCTCTGCCAGGTCATTGACATACAGACACGTTTCCTTGATGCTGATTAATGGTGGGGTGGTAGGTTTCGGCATGGTTTTTCCTGTACTTTTAGGAACCATAAAATAGTGAGAAATGGTCAAATGGATAGGCTTTTTGTGGGCTTGTGTTTTTGCGTGGCAAGGCGTGGCGCAATCCTGGACGGCTAAGGACTCATTGATAGGCTACCTGAACCCCTACCGAAGCTGGTTTGATGTGACGCATTATGATCTTCAACTGCGCATTGACCCCGATCGCCAATACATTCAAGGCGAAAACACCATTCAGTTTACAGCTATTGACACCTCACCGGGGGTGCTGCAGCTCGACCTGGCACCACATTTTACCATCAATGCCATCCACAGCAATGGCCAGCCCTTGTCTTACCAACAGCGGCATACCGCTATCTGGATAGACTGGCCGGAAACGCGACCGGGTGAATCCGCTACTATTACGGTGGCTTACCAGGGTCGGCCTAAAGTGGCTCGTTATGCACCATGGCAAGGAGGTTTTGTGTGGGACCAGGATGAAAAAGGCAACCCCTGGATAGGTGTAGCCTGCGAAGGGGAGGGGTCGCACATCTGGTGGCCGGGAAAAGATCACTTTACCGATGAACCCGATAGTATGCGTATGACCTTTGCGGTGCCCAATGGGCTGGTGGCGGTCGGTAATGGACGATTGGTGGATACCCGCAAACAAGACAGTACAACCGCCTATACCTGGGCCGTCAAAAACCCAATAAACACCTATAATGTATCGGTCAATATTGCCGATTATGTACACTTCACCGATACCTTCTCTTCGACAGTAACCGAGAATGACCTGTTGTTGTCCTACTATGTATTGCGATACAACCTGGACAAAGCGCAGCAGCACTTTGAGCAGGTGAAGCCTATGTTGGCTTGTTTTGAAAAGCATTTTGGGCCCTATCCCTTCTATGCCGACAGCTACAAGTTGGTGGAAACCCCTTACCTCGGCATGGAGCACCAGAGCGCCATTGCCTATGGGAACGACTATCAGAAAGGATATGCCGGCTTTGATCAGTCTGGCCTGGGCTTTGACTATATCATCATTCACGAATCTGGCCACGAGTGGTTTGGCAACAGCATTACCGCTTCTGATTTGGCAGAAGTATGGATACACGAATCATTTACCACCTACAGTGAGGCGGTGTATGTGGAGTGTCTTTTTGGGACACAAAAAGCAAATGCCTACATGAACATGCAACGGATGATGGTCCGCAATAAGAAACCGATCATAGGCCCTATGGACGTTCGTTTTGATGGCTGGGCAGACGACAATGACCAGTATTACAAAGGGGCACTCATGCTGCACACACTGCGCCAGGCAATAGGGGACGATGAGCAGTGGTGGGGCCTCCTGCAAGACTTTTCTACCCATTTCGCACACCAAGTGATTAATACCGATAGTGTAATTCGATTTTTCAATGCACGCAGCCCATTTGATGTCAAACCCTTCTTCGATCAGTATCTCCGGCATGCAAATTTGCCTGTGTTGGAATATAAGGTCAGTCAGTTTGGTTCGGAGGAGCCTGTCACCAGCATGTCTTTCCGTTGGAAAACAGATGAGCCTGACTTCATGCTACCCATACCTGTGGATGGTGAAATGAAGATGGTGTCTACGGTTTGGACGGCAATGGAAAGGGTAGAAAATGAATGGTTACCGGAAACTATCAAGGATTACTATGTCCGTGTTAAACGCATAAAATAATACCACTATATTTAAGGAAAACTTTTACCTATGCTTCAACGAGTACTTGTATGGGCTGTAAGCAGTCTATTTTTCCTATCACTGTCGGCACAAGATTGCTTGCGCTATTACCCCCAGGAAACAGACGGTTCGTTTGAAATAATGACCTACAACAAAAAAGACAAAGTAGAGTCGCGTGCCGTCTACCAGGTAGTGGAGCGGTCCGACAATCAAATCACCTACGAGGCCACACTGTACGACAAGAAGGATAAAGAGGTCACGACCATGACCTTTGCCATCTATTGTGAGGGCGATGTGCTAAAAGTAGATATGCGCAATTTTATGCCGGCCAATACCCTGGAGCAAATGAACATGGAAGGGGTGGATGTAGACATGAAATCAACAGATATGGCCTTTCCGGCTAACCTTACTGTGGGCCAAAGTCTTCCCGATGCCGACATCTCCATAAAGGTAACTTTGAATGGCATGCCTATGCTGACCACGACCAGCGAGACGACCAATAGAAAAGTGATAGCCAAAGAGTCGATTACCACGCCCATGGGAACCTATGAGTGCTTTGTAATTACAGGCGATTTCTTTGCTAAAATGGGCTTCGTCAAGGTTCAGACGAGTGAAAAATTGTTTCTCCACCCGGAGAAAGGATTCCTGCGGTCAGAGAGTTACGACAAGAAAGGAAAGTTGGAAAGCTACACCGTACGTACCAGCTAGCCAAAGGCTTTGAGTTGCTTGATGGTGTAGTCGATCATATCATCATCTATGTCCAGGTGGGTCACCATCCGCAGGGTAGCGGGTCCGAAGGGTACTACTTGGATACCTTTTTCCTGCAGGAACATCCGCAGCTTGTCAGCCCCGTAGGCATCAGAAAGGCGGAATACGAGAATGTTGGTGTGCACTGGCAGTAATTCAGTTACGTACCCCAGTTCTTTGATGGCGCCAGCCAGGACTTGTGCCCGGTGATGGTCTTCCGCTAATCGGTCTATGTGATGGGATAAAGCATAGTGCCCGGCAGCGGCCAGGTAGCCGGCCTGGCGCATACCTCCGCCAAATACCTTCCTTACGCGCATGGCGCGTTGTATAAACGCCTTCGAACCGATCAGTAAGCTGCCCACCGGAGCCCCCAGCCCCTTGGATAAGCAGATGGAAATGCTGTCAAACAGGGGGCCCATATCCTGTGGTTGGGCACCGGTAGCTACCAAGGCATTGAATAGCCGGGCGCCATCCATATGCAACGGCAATTGGTGGGCCTGGCAGGTCGCTCGAATGGCTTGCAACTGTGAAAGCGAATAATACCCTCCACCGCCACGATTGCAGGTGTTTTCTACGCAAACCAGACTTGTTCGCGGGTGATGAACGTTGTCAGGCTGAATAGCAGCGATAATCTGTTCCGGGCTTATGATACCACGATCGCCCTGCAATAGCCTTACTGAAGCACCGGAGTTGAAAGCAATACCACCACCTTCATAGTTATACACATGCGAGAGCTCATCGCATATCACCTCATCACCCGGTTGCGTGTGTACTTTTATGGCTATCTGATTGGTTTGTGTGCCGGAGGGGCAAAAGAGGGCTGCCTCATGCCCAAACAGATTAGCGGCATAGGTCTGCAATCGATTGACAGAAGGATCTTCACCAAACACATCGTCACCCACCTCTGCGTGCATCATAGCTTCCAGCATGGCCGGTGTCGGGCGGGTTACCGTATCACTGCGCAAATCAACGGTCATAGTAAGGATTGAATTTGTTCTACGAAATAGAGAGCAAGTTTTGGTTTGAGCACCAGGTAGAAAAGTACGCCAAAAATAGCCCCATAAAAGTGGGCGTCATGATTTATGTGATCACCTCCCCGTCTGGCCATGTAATATGAATAGAGCAAGTATAGCACCCCCATGATCACCGCATTGACCGGTATCGGGATCAGGAGCAGGTAAAGGCTGCTGGTCGGGTAGAGCAGGATGTAAGCGAAAAGTACGGCTGACACGGCCCCGGAAGCACCCAGGCTGGCGTAATAGGCGTTGTCTTTGTGTTTGAAAAGGGTGCTCAGGCTGGCTGCGGGTATCGCTAAAAGGTACATGACCAAAAACAACAGGTGCCCATATTCGCCAAATACAATTCTACTCGCCTCCTCCAGCGGACGGCCAAAGATGTAAAGTACCCACATGTTGACGAACAGGTGCATCCAGTCGGCATGTAAAAAGCCGGAAGTAAGCACCCGGTGGTATTCCTTGTTGTTAAAAACCCGGGTGGGAATCAGCATAGTCTTGTAGCGAAAGTCGTTGTTGCTGAAGCCCTGAATGGATACCAATACCGTCAGTATGAGGATAATCAATGTAATGGTCATGGCTGCAAATTAGTGATGATACGGCTCATGGCGAAGAATGGTAAAGGCACGATACAGTTGCTCCGTAAGCAAAAACCGCGCTTGCTCATGTGTAAAAGTCATAGCCGAAAGCGCCCACTGCTGATTGGCCCGATCGTACACGGCAGGGGAGAAGCCGTAGGCGCCACCAATGAAAAAGACCACTCGTTGCACTGATTGTACCATTTTCTGCTCAAGCTGTTGCGCCAATTGCTCTGAGGTCATGCCTTTACCCCGTTCATCCAGCAGAATCAGCCAATCACCAGGCTGTATTTGTGCCAGCAGCAATTCGCCCTCTACCTTTACTTGCTGCACCGGGTCCTGGATCGACTTGAGCCTTCCTTGTGCCAGTTCCAGGTAATCAACCTTCGTGTAATGCTGCAAGCGCTGCAACCGCTCATCTATGAGGGTGCGCAATGCTTTTATCTGCGTTTTGCCGGGTGTAACAATTCGAATGTGCATGGCAGATATCGAAGATAGACCAATTCTTCCTACATTTAATCCATTCATTCATCAATTCAATTTTCATGAAACAACTACTGTCTTTGGTAGCATTAGCTACCCTTTTTTTGGTTACCGCATGTGGCGGAGAAAAATCACCTGAAGAGCAATTTGCCACTGACTTCTGCGATTGTATGGGGCCTTTGGTGGAGCTGCAGCAGGAGATGATGGACAATCCCGAAGAGGCCATGAGCCGCATGGGTGAGCTGGAAGAAAAAGCCAAGTGTGCGGATGAACTGGAAGCGAAGTACAAGGATGAAGTAGGCGATGAGCCTTCTCAAGCCTACAAAGATGCCATTAAGGCCGAGTGCCCTGATGTATATGCCTTTATGGAAGAAAATGGCGGCATGTAATGCATTTATTATGGAAACTATTGGGGATAGCCGGCTGTCTTTGGATAGCCGGCTGTTCTGCTTCTGGGACAGACCAACTGGCCGCACAATATTGCGACTGTTTTGCCCCCACCTATGAGGCACGGGTCGCTTTGGATAGGGGATTGGCCGATTCGTTGCCGCAGGAGAAAATCACTGCCCTGGCCGATGCCCTCGTCTATGCCCGAATCGCCATGAAAAGCTGCCTGCAAGAGGCGAAAATAGAGCAGCGAACAGCCGGCACGCCCGACTCGTTGCTTGAACAGGCGATGAAGAAGAAGTGCCCCGATATCTATGCGCATTATGCTGGGGAAGTAGCGCCTTAGACGTGTAGAAATGCAAAAAGTACGGTATCTTTCGAAGGCTATTAACCACTGCCCATGAGTTTGCTTGTTATCCTGCTGATCATTGCGCTGGGATTGTTGTTTATCTTCATTGAATTGTTCCTGATTCCCGGCACTGCATTTGTCGGCTTGCTGGGGCTGATAGTTTCGGGCGCTGGCGTGTACCTTACCTACGATTACCATGGCGCCACCTATGGCCATATCGTTATGATGGTCACCTCTGTGGCTGCCGTAGTAATGCTGGTAATAGGATTGAAACGGATTTCCTCCCTTCGATGGGCCGACCCGGATGCTATTGACAGTAAGGTCAATGTATTGGAAGAGGTACCGGTCAAGGAAGGGGATGAAGGAGTGGCATTCAATGTCCTTCGCCCCAATGGAATGGCTACCTTTGGCGACAAGCGCCTCGAAGTATACTCTATCGGTGAGTACATAGATAAGGGTACACCGGTGGTGGTAACAAAAGTGACACACGATAGAATTTACGTTAAGCAAAAAGCATAATACGCTATGGATCAGAGTACTATACCATTGATTATTGGGATTGCCGTCTTGCTGGTGGTGGTCATTATTTTGGTGTTGTTCACCCGCATTCTTGGTCTCTGGATCAATGCACAATTGTCAGGGGTACGCATCAGTTTCATTCAGCTCATCTTCATGCGCTGGAGAAAGGTACCACCGGCTGTAATTGTGAAAGCGATGATTACCGCTACCAAAGCGGGTATATCCATCAGTAGAAATGAGCTTGAGGCCCACTATCTGGCCGGTGGCAATGTGCCAAGTGTTGTCAATGCACTGGTGTCAGCCGATAAAGCCAATATAGACCTCAATTTCAAGTCCGCAGCCGCCATCGATCTGGCGGGTCGTGATGTTTTCGATGCGGTGCAGCTATCAGTAAACCCAAGGGTGATTGAGTCACCACCTGTAGTGGCAGTAGCGAAAGATGGTATTCAGCTCATTGCCAAAGCGCGCGTAACGGTACGCGCCAATATCAAGCGGTTGGTGGGTGGAGCCGGTGAAGAGACCATCCTCGCGAGAGTGGGGGAAGGCATTGTTACCTCTATCGGTTCGGCCGACACCCACAAGAAGGTTTTGGAAAATCCGGACACCATATCCAAACTGGTGTTGGGTAAGGGCCTCGACTCAGGTACCGCTTTCGAGATTCTTTCAATCGATATTGCCGATATCGATATCGGAAAGAACATTGGTGCCGAGCTGCAGATCGACCAGGCCAATGCAGACAAGAACATTGCCCAGGCGAAAGCAGAAGAGCGCAGAGCTATGGCCGTAGCACAGGAACAGGAAATGAAAGCTAAGGCACAGGAAGCGCGCGCCAAGGTTATCGAAGCAGAAGCTGAGGTGCCAAAAGCGATGGCCGAAGCTTTCCGTAGTGGCAATCTGGGCGTTATGGACTACTACAAAATGGAAAACATACAAGCCGATACCGATATGCGGGAGAGCATCAGCAAGCCGAAAGGCGATAGTCGCAGCAGCTCCTCCGAGAAGGACAACGACTAGTCGGCTGATAGACAGTGATCAAAAGGCTGGGCGGCAAAAGCGGTCCAGCCTTTTGCATGTCTTAACGGTACCTGATGCAACAATTATAAGTGCATAGGCATTTTAGTAGCAAATAAGTGACATGAAATATTTTTGGATCATAGCGATCAGCATGTGGACATTCACCGCATGTGGTCAATCAAATGAAAACAATATGAGTGACAAGGACTATCCAATCCAGAAGTCAGCACAAGAGTGGAAACAAGAGCTGACAGCCGAAGAGTATCGGATTTTGCGGGAGAAAGGGACGGAGCGTGCCTTTACCGGTAAATATTGGGATCATAAAGCAGAAGGCACCTACGTCTGTGCGGCATGCGGTACACCCTTATTCAGCTCGGAAACAAAATTTGAAAGTGGCTCCGGCTGGCCCAGCTACTACCAACCGGTGAATGATGGAAATGTAGAAGAAAAGCTGGATAAGAGCCTGGGTATGGTGCGTACCGAAGTACTGTGCGGGAAGTGTGGCGGCCACCTGGGTCATGTATTCAACGATGGCCCACCCCCCACCGGACTTCGGTATTGTATCAATTCCGCTTCGCTGGACTTCCAGGAGAAAGAAGAGTAAGGGTTATCCCTTCTCTCCCTTTTTTCTCTTCTTTTCTTCAAATTGCAGGAAGTCTTCCATTTGCTTTACGCTTAACCGCTTGCCAATGATTTTGAAGTTAGGGTCCAGGATAAAGACGGTTGGCGTGCCCCGTACATCGTATTGATCGCGAAAGTCATCCTGGCCTTCCAGGTCGATAAGGTTGTGCCAGTCTTGCAGATTGTGTTCTTCGATAAATTTATCCCAACGATCACGTGTCAGTTCGGTGGTAATGGCATAGACCTTCAGGTTGTACTTATCCTTCCATTCCTGGTACTTCTTGTGCAGCTTGGGCGTCTCCTCCCGGCAGTGACCACAATCGGCACCTCCAGCCAGCGGGCCGTGGAGATCAGCCAATGAAGGTGCTCCAGCAGGGTCTTCGCGGTAACGGCGG
>CAJXXO010000095.1 GCA_913062655.1 uncultured Bacteroidota bacterium
AATATAATTGGGCGACAAAAGATTATATATATGTAAATGGTAATCAAAATACTTCATTTGGAATAGAAAACATTACAAATATAAATAGCAATAATACAAATATTTTTATAAAGGAACTAAAAACTACTTTAAATAATATCAATCAATATCGTATCAAACAGAAAACCAGTGAACTGCTACTCGAAAAGAACAATATCATTCAACAATCCCTCAATGAGAAGGAAGTTCTACTCCGGGAGATTCACCACAGGGTGAAAAATAACCTGCAATTCATATCCAGTCTGCTCAATCTGCAGTCCAGGCATGTGAAAGACCCGGAGATCAATACCGTGCTGCAAGAAAGTAAGAACCGCGTCAATTCCATGTCATTGATCCACCAGCGACTGTATCAGGAGGACAACCTCACCGGAGTGGATATGGACGCCTACATCCACAAGCTGACAGAGAGCCTGCTGTATGCGTATAAGGTGGACAAACAGCGAATTCAAACTTCTATCCAGGTCGATGATATCTGTCTGGAAGTGGATTCAGCTATTCCTATAGCATTGATCTTGAATGAACTCCTGACCAACGTTTTTAAGTATGCTTTTGCGGATCGCGAAACAGGTAAGCTAGACATACAGCTTATTGACCGACAAGACACGCTCCAGCTTATTGTTGCCGATGATGGGGTGGGTATCCCTGATAAGGATACTGCGGCACGCAAAAGCTTTGGGTATAACCTTATTCACTCCTTGCTTCAAAAGGTGGGAGGTGAAATGCATATTCAGTCCCAAAAGGGCACACAGGTAACCATTGATATCTCCCAATACAAAACCGCATAAACCATGTCTACTGCCAATATTACCATTATGATCGTGGAGGATGATCCCATCATTGCAGAGGATCTCAAGTACTACATGGAGGATTTTGGATTTTCCCCTTTCCCACCCGTGTCAAATGCAGCGGACGCCTTGCGTTTGCTAAAGAATAGTCAACCGGATTGTATCATTTTGGATGTGTCGCTGGAAGGCGAGAAAGATGGCATACAACTGGCAGAAAAGATCAACACATTGTACGATTTACCCATCATTTTCCTTACTGCTCACCATGATCGATCCACCCTTGACCGGATAAAGGCTACCCATCCAAGCGCCTACCTCGTGAAACCGATTCAGGAGTATAATCTGCTGACGAGCATCGAATTGGCCCTGTATAATCATTCGCATAAAGCCCACACTGCCAAAGCAAAATCGCTGGAAGGAGATGATTTTGTTTCTGGCCAGCACTTTTTCATTAAGGTTAAGCAGCAACTGAAAAAGATACTGCTCACTGAGATTGATGCCTTTGAGGCCTACGATAACTACTCTTTTGTATACACAGGCGATCAAAAATTGATTATAGGCTCTACCTTGAAGTCAATTGAGGAAAAGCTAAAAGACTTCAATTTTATCCGTATTCACCGATCTTACGTGGTCAATTTGCAATCTATCCAAGGGATTGAGGAGGATATCGTCTTGTTGCCGCAATTAAAGATTCCTATTGGAAAAACGTATAAGGAAGAGTTTATGAAGCGCATTCAATTGCTCTGAATCGTTTACCCTCGAATTTTCACTGTTCACCAATACGAACATACGGTTCCCTTATAAATGCTAGGACAGGGTTTTCATTCCTGTGATTTTTGGGTCATTGTTACACCTAAATCGATCAGCATGAGACGAGAACTACTCACACTTTGTTTGTTAGCCATGGGCTGGTTGCCTGTGGCACACGCGCAGTCTTCCATCTTGTGGATTGCCAAGGCAGCGGCTGGCGACATTTCTAACCATGTCTTTTACATGGAAAATGACACACTGGCCGGGAAGCCTGATTTACTACCCTTATTCATGCACAATTTCAACCCGTACAGTTCCTTTGGCAAATATGTGAAGGTTAAACAAGGGCTATATTTTTCCAATAATAATTGGCGCCTTTTCAATCAGGATAAGTCAGATTTTGTAGAGGATTCTTACTACAACATTTGGGTGCCGGGTGCCAAGGAAGAGGTATTCAAACATTCCAGTGTACCATCCAACACCAATAGCAACCAGACCGTCATAGACCACCCCTCACTCAATGGTAACCCGAATGCGATTGTTGTTATCAGTTCAAAATGGGAGGGCGGCTATGACACGTATTTCCAGGGCCTGTATTATAGATCGAAAGATAAACGCTGGCGCATTTACAATGAGGGTGGCCTGGGAGAATTAATGGAGGAGGGCCGTCACTTTCATGTATTGGTGGCAGATAAGAGTAGCAGTGAATATACTTCCCTTCTCATCACGGCTAATGCCAACAATACTGCGGGGCACGTTTTGACGATCGATAATGCAGCCATCAATGGCAATCCCGGTGCTATGCTGTTTGCTACACATGTATATAATCCCGGAGGAGCTGGATCTGGTGTATACAACAACCATCCGGTAGGGGTGTATTACGCGCAAGGAAAATGGAAAATCTATAACGAAGACTTTGCACCCATAGCTCCAGGTACCGCTTTCAATGTAATCGCTTTCCCGCAAGCCCCTGTTGCCACAAGTATTGAAAAACCATTAAAGACTACTGCCGTGAACATTTTTCCAAATCCTGCCCCTCGGAAGGGTTGGCTACAAGTAGAGCTGGACGTGGAGCAAACTAGTCCGGTGGAGTTGACCGTTTTTAATCTGATCGGTGAATGTATCTACCGAACGGTATTGACAGGTGTAACCGGCAAGCAGATGCACGCTATAGAGCTCAATCGCTTTGACCGAGGCATGTATTTGGTGAAAGTGCAACAAGACAACCAGTCTGCAGTACAAAAGCTGGTAATTCAATAGTACCACAAACCATCAATTTCCCTTCGTGTAAGCGGATTGTCTCAGGATAATCCGCTTATTTCTTTTTCCGTCTTTTTCTGGGTGGTCCGTTGAACGAGCGCTTCTTTTTGAATTTGCTTTTATAGGGCTTGTTGCCTCGATCGTCAGAGAACTTTCTCTTTCTCTTTGGTTTAGCTGGCGTTGTATCATTCAGGTTGTGCGTACTTACCCGGTTGAACTTCTCCAGCTCAAAGGCCAGAAACTTGGCAATTAGTTCTTCTTTGGTCAGGCCACCAAACATCACTTCTGCCAGTTGCAGTATTTCCGGATCCGATACTTTTCGCGCAGAGGAGCGCAGTACCTTCTGCGCCCATCGCTCTGTGTGTACGGCAGCGATCTGATCGGCATGGGGCACTGCAATAGGCGCAAAGGATACACCAAGCTGTCGCTCCAGGGCGTCTATTTTGTGTTTCTCGCGCTGTGTGATAAAGGCGATCGATTGTCCCTCTCGCCCGGCACGAGCTGTACGGCCACTTCGGTGGGTATAGTATGCACTGTCGTCTGGCAGGCTGTAGTGAAATACGTGGGTCAGTTCATTGACATCAATACCCCTGGCAGCCACATCCGTAGCAATTAATACTTGGAGTGCATGCTCCTTGAAGCGCTTCATCACCCGATCACGTTGTGGCTGGTTAAGGTCGCCATGCAAGGCATCGGCTTTGTAGCCCATTTTCAACAACTCTTCGGCTAAGTGTTGCGTGTCACGTTTAGTACGACAAAAAACTACCCCTTTAAGGTCTGGCTCTACATCGATAAACCGGGTCAGTGCCTCCATCTTATGCTTATGCTGCACCAAAGCATACAGATGCTCAATGTTGGTATTCATCGACTGATGCGCATCCACCTTTACTTCGAAGGGGGCAGACATATACTGATGTACAATGCGTTTGATCTCCTTGGGCATGGTGGCCGAGAAGAGCCAGGTCATCTTTTCTTTCGGAGTAAAGCTTAGAATCTGATCCAGCTCCTCTTTGAAGCCCATATTCAACATCTCATCCGCTTCATCCAGCACCACCATCTGAACTTGCTCCAGCTCCACAGCTTTCCGCTTGATCAGGTCAATCAAACGACCGGGCGTGGCAATGATGACATGCTGTGGTCTTTTGAGTGCTTTAAGCTGGTTTTGGATGGGTGCGCCACCATATACTGCCAGGATATTCAGCCCTTTTTGGTAGGTGCTGAAGAGCTCCAACTGTCCGGCAATCTGCTGACCCAATTCCCGTGTAGGGGCCAGAATAAGTGCCTGTGTGGCGGGTAATCCTACATCGATCTTGTCCAGCAATGGTAAGCCAAATGCAGCCGTCTTACCGGTACCTGTGTGCGCCAGACCGATACAGTCGGTATAGCCATCAAGTAGGGTCGGAATTACGCGGGATTGAATATCGGTGGGGGTAACAAAGCCGTTATCGGCCAGGGCCTTCAGCAAGGGTGCTGACAGACCTAATTGAGAAAAAGAATTCAAAATCGAAATTAAAAGTGAAGTGCAAAGGTCTTGTAAAAAATCGACAATTACAGTGCTACTTACTTTTTCCGAACAAATTGATGCTCAATCATTTCAACGCAGGGCCAAACTTGCCTTGCTGATATTCCTGGTAGGCTCTGCGGAGTTCCTCTTCCGTATTCATGACGAAGGGCCCTTGAGCAGCAATCGGTTCATTATTGCGTGGGGCGTGCCCAAACAGCAGCACGGCATCTGTAGATGCTTCTAGCTGCACGTTACCTCCTTGTGCTTCAAATTGGAGGAGTGTTTTTCCTTCCACGACCTGCCCATTCACCTTGAGGGTACCTTCTACCAGATAGCAGAAGATCTCTCTGTCGCTGGGGATAGAAGTAGAAAAAGTTGCTGAAGCATCCATGTACACGTAACTCATCATCACCCCGGTTAAGGATTGGTAAGCGCCTTCATGCTGACCCAGTTTCCCGGCTACGAGGTGAATGCTGGTTTTTCCGTTGTCTTGTGTGATGACGGGTATTTGCTCTTTAGGCAGGCCTGTATATTTGGGCTCGGCCTCTTTCAACCGAGCAGGCAGGTTGACCCATAGCTGTAGAATAGATACCTCACCACCAGTCTGTTTGAACTCTTCTGAGGACAATTCAGAATGAATAATGCCTTTTCCGGCAATCATCCATTGTACACCACCGGAGGTGATTTTGCTCACATGACCTCGGTTGTCTGCATGCACCAGGTCACCCTTCAGGATAAAGGTGACCGTCTCAAACCCTTTGTGCGGATGCGGCCCAAAGGGTAATCCATTGTTATTGGGGCCATAGGTTTGTGGGCCATGATCATTGAGGAAAATAAAAGGATCCAGGCTACCCATGGGCAGGGCCTGCGTAGGGAAAGCTCTATAGGTGACCAAGCCGCCTACATCTGCTCGTTGCGGGCGGTGCAGGGCTTTAATGGGTCGTAAATCCTGTGCTTGCAATAGTGTGCTCATTAGTAAAAGAAATAACCAACCTATGCGCATGGTTTAGATGTTTGTTTAAACAACTAAAATACACTTTTGCGCAAAAGGTTTAGTAGGTAGTAGTCACATCTTCATCGACACAGAGGATAAAATCTGCTTTTCCCTCATACTCCTCCTCAAGGTTACTTATGTCGGCTTGGGTTACTGTAGAAATTGTAGCCACAGAGAGGTCGTCCTGGTATTGTGCCAGATACCAGACAATTCCTTCAAAGAAATCGCTGTGAAAGGCGCCATTGAAGTGGAGAAACATCGCATTCTCCTCCAGGTTTTGAACTATGCGGTGAGCCATAGTTGCATCTTTGATGGCTTGTGCTTTGACCAGTTTTGGAGAACCATGATCCCCCATCATATCTAGAATCTTCTGGTATTGCGGCAGCGTAATGTCAAAGGGAATAGGCAGGGGAGCGATCCATTGTTTTTCGTTGTCTGACAGGGTGTCCAGTGCACCAAAATCCTGCCGGTGAACCAACCGAGCATATCTGCGAGGGATATTAGTGGCAATGAAAGGCCGCTGATTTTGCTTAGCCCAGTCGATCAATGGCGCGTAGTCGGTTTTGTAGTTGGGCCACAGGCGTGCCAGGGTATCCAACCCGCGGTAGTCAATGCTATCAGCCAGGTACAACTCTAGCGCCTCTTGGTTGTCCGTTTCCATCATCTCTGCACCCAGCACCAGACGGTGATCTTCCGCCAGGTCTTTAGTTACTTCCAGTTGCAGCCAGTGGGCAATGGCATTGTTATGCAATTCGCCAAAGAGCACCACATCCGCTTTGCCAATTTTTCGTAGCATTTTCTTGTAGGATACTTTTTTGCCCTTGGCATTGTACAAACGATAGGCGGGCTTGGATTGGGCGAAAGTACTTGTGGTCAACATCATCAACAGCAAAAGAGTAAGGAAACGCATAGTCAGCTTTTATGGGGTAAAAATATAAAGCCCGGACGAAGGCATCGCCCGGGCCACTTCCCGTAAAGAGGGAAAGAGTTCGGTTACCGCAATACGTGAATGTCTCGTTCTGCACAAATGTCTTTTAGCACTTGTGGCCATACGGTCACGCTTACCTCACCTATATGTGCTTTTTGAAGCAACAACATCATGAGTCGTGACTGCCCGATACCACCGCCTATACTCAGCGGCAACTCGTTGTTCATGATCATCTGATGGTAAGGCAACTCAAGGAAGTCGAGTTGTCCGGTGCGGGTCAATTGATCTTTCAATGTGTCTGCATTTACCCTTACTCCCATTGAGGAGAGTTCGTGTCTGCGCTGGGTGAGTGGGTTCCACACCAGGATATCACCATTCAAGCCGTGCATTTGTTTGCCATTCTTAGTAATGGTTGGCGTTACCCAATCGTCATAATCGGGTGCGCGCATTTCGTGTGGGTAGCCATCTTCCAACGTCCAGCCGATACCATAGATGAATACGGCCGGGAATTCTTGTAAAATGGCTGTCTCGCGTTGTTTTCGCGGCATATCCGGAAAGCGGTCCAATATCTCCTCCGCATGGATAAAGGTGAGCGTTTCAGGTAATTCAGGATAGCCCGACTGCCGAAGTGCCGGATATTTGTCCAGCAGCATCTGCTCGGCTCGTTTAAACACATCCCAAATCTTTGTGACGGTATCTGTCAGATAGTCCAGATTCCGCTGGTCATCGGTGATCACTCTTTCCCAATCCCATTGATCCACATAAGCGCTGTGGTCGTGGTCCAGAAAGTAATCCTTACGAACGGCACGCATGTCGGTATTGATGCCTTCTCCTACTGCACACTCAAATTGCTTGAGGGCAAACCGCTTCCATTTGGTAGCCGCTTGCACCACCTGTGCGTGAATAGGATTTTTCTCATGGTCGTTCTTGATATAAAAGTCGATGGGCGTGCGTGAGCCGTCACGATCCAGATAGTCATTAAAGCCACTTTCCCTGTCCACAATCAGGGGAGACTCTACCCGGAACAGGTTGAGGGCTTTATTCAATTCATCTTCCACAAAACGCTTGCCCAGGGCCAGCGCCTTTTGGGTTTCTTTGGGTGACAAAGCACTGTGATAGTTTTTGGGCAATACATGTGCCACTTCTTCATACGTGCCAATGCCTGGTCCTACCAGATCGGCTTGTTTGGAACCGGAAGCGTTCATAAGCAATGGTTTAAAGGGTTGAAAATGAACACTAAAGCTACCGGTAGTAGTTGTTCAAAACAATGATATAGGTCAGTAGGAAATAGACAAGCGGACGCTCAACTTCGGTGAATTAAAAGGTGTTTAGCAAACAAAATAGGAGAGGGTATCCTTACCTTTGCGCCCATGGAAGTGTACGACAATATTATTGAAACCATTGGCAATACGCCTTTAGTCCGATTGCACAAGGTGATAGCGGATATCCCTTGTCCGGTATATGCGAAAGTGGAGAGTTTTAACCCCGGTAATTCGGTGAAAGACCGCATAGCGCTAAAGCTGGTTGAAGATGCGGAAAAAGCCGGCAAATTAAAGCCAGGCGGTACGATTGTGGAAGGAACCAGTGGTAATACCGGTATGGGATTGGCTTTGGTGGCCATTGCCAAAGGCTATAAGTGTGTTTTCACCACGAATGACAAACAGTCCAAAGAGAAAATGGACATACTCCGGGCAGTCGGGGCAGAAGTAGTGGTATGCCCCACCGATGTACACCCGGATGATCCTCGTTCCTATTACTCACAGGCGCGCTCTATTGCTGAAAAGACACCTAACAGCTTTTACGTCAACCAATACTTTAACCTATCCAACCAACAAGCCCATTACGAGTCTACCGGACCGGAATTGTGGCGGCAGACGGATGGAAAAATGACCCACTTTGTGGTAGGTGTAGGCACCGGTGGCACCATAAGTGGAACTGGAAAATACCTGAAAGAGCAAAATCCGAATGTAAAAGTCTGGGGAATTGACGCTTACGGCTCTGCCCTGAAGAAATATCACGAAACAGGCGAGTTTGACGATAAGGAAGTCTACAGTTACATCACAGAAGGCATAGGCGAGGATTTGATTCCTTCCAACATCGACTTCTCGGTAATTGATTACTTTGAGAAAGTAACCGATAAAGATGGCGCTGTAATGGCCAGAAGGCTAGCCCGGGAGGAAGGCATCTTTGCAGGGTATTCTGCCGGTAGTGCCATACAGGGGCTGCTACAGCTCAAGGATAGACTCACCCCGGACGATTTTGTGGTCGTTTTATTCCATGACCATGGTAGTCGATATGTAGCCAAGGTGTACAATGACGACTGGATGCGCCAACAAGGGTTCTTAGACTGATGGCACGCTGGGTAACAGACCAGTTGCAACGCCAGGTAGAGGTACCTGATGTGCCTCAACGCATCGTTTCCCTGGTGCCTTCGCAAACTGAACTCTTGCATGACGTAGGCATGGGGGAGCGGGTAGTGGGCATCACCAAAT
>CAJXXO010000096.1 GCA_913062655.1 uncultured Bacteroidota bacterium
ATACGCTAATTCTTCCTGCCGATCTGGGCCCCAATGCCTATCAAACCTGGCCGCTGCCGACTTCACTGGACCTGTCTGCTGTGCAAGATCACGATGTACGGGCCTGGCTCCAGTATGCCAATGATCCTGTGGCAAGCAACGATACGCTGAATCGTGAAGTGAGCCATCGCAAGCAACAAAACTGGAATGTAGGGGTCAACCGTATTCTGGGACCGGATCCACATTGTTTTATGGCGGAAGAGCCGGTTCGACTACGCATACGCTTCAGTGGTTGTGATTCTTTACCGGCTGGTACCGAGATACCGGTGGAAATACAATTGGATGGCCAATTGGCCTTCGTGGATACATTGATGATACCGAATACCTTGTTGCCCAACCAGAATGTTGACCTGAATACCCAAAAGACGCTTGATCTGGGGCAGTTTGGCGCCTATCGCATTGATGCCCGTACCCTCTACCCTACGGATAGTTTCAACAACAATGATGGCACAGACCCCTACACGCTGCAAGTGCCGTACACGTATCAACCCGGACAGCGGATGCATTTTGTCAACTTCACCCGCCCGTTGGATTCGATCCTTATTTCAACCCGGTGGCGGTCAGAAGCACAATTGAGTGTAATAGCCGGCAATGGCGTGGGTTTGGGATTGCAGCTTTCCGGCAC
The DNA here is from genome assembly GCA_913062655.1 of uncultured Bacteroidota bacterium. Classification (GTDB taxonomy): domain Bacteria; phylum Bacteroidota; class Bacteroidia; order Chitinophagales; family S012-47; genus CAJXXO01. The sequence goes on from CAJXXO010000096.1 coordinate 665, forward strand.
CAATGTGAACCCTCGGCCCCGGTACGATTTTCCCGACAGCAGCAATGTATGGCAAATAAATGGCAATAGCCGTGCAGAGGCTTGCTGGTGCGTGGATGCCACCAATAGTGCTACCATGGCATTCACCTTTGATCGTAAGCAGACTCGCGCTATGGTGCACCAGGTGTTAGCAGGCCAAGACCTTCCCTACTCGTCTCCGCTTCGGGTAACGGTAAATGGACAGCAGGTAAGCCCTACCTATCTGCCCGCTACATTCGAAGACGATGACTGGGCTACCCATACACTTATTTTGGATAGCCTGGCCGGTCAACCCCTGGAGGTATGTGTGGAAGCGCGCGCCCTGTCCAACAGAGCCGGTGATGTCATCTCTTCAGTAGGTGACAATGCGTATATCGACAATATCTTCTTTGGTATACCACAAATCACCAGCATTCCCACTCCCGATAGAGAGGTGCAAGTCAGGCTGTTTCCAAATCCGGCCCATACACAGCTTACTATTGAGGCGGCCAATGTGCTGGAGTCAGTAGAGATAAGCGCGATAGATGTGACAGGCCGAACAGTTTGGCAACGAGAAGCGGATATGTGGCAGCAAAGTCGGCTATCTACCGCAAAATGGGCGCCCGGCCAATATTGGATTCAGCTCCGGCATCAGCATGGGGTAACCACCTTACCGGTCATTGTTCAACATTGATCTGTAAGGCTTGTAAGGCTTCATCCGGAATGACCTGACGCAGCAGGTAGGATTGGTCCTGCTTCACTTCCATAAAGGTCCATGCCTGTGTCACGGGGGTATGTATCGCCAGCATGTGTGCCGTAACGGGCATGATAAAGGTGTGGTTGTCAACGGTTGCTGCTGGCCCGTATTGTCGTTGAAAGCTCTCCAAAATAGACTGTTCTACCTGTGGTTCATGGTACGTATCGTCCAAAAAACGCATGGACATGGTAAAGCGGTAAAAGACACTGACATAGCGGGTGTTGTCGTATGTTACCAAGGGCCCAATACTATCAATCACCATGCTATCCATGCTGTACTGGACATCTTCTTCCAACTGCGCGAAGGCCGCTATCATATCTTCCCGGGTAACGATGTCATAAAGGCCCGGGTAGATCATATCTGCCATCGCTACATAGTCTTTCTCCTGATTGGCAACCCAATATAGATCCAGTCGATCACGCACTTCTTTCTGATAGGCCGACTGTGAGGTGCCACAAGCTGCCAGCACCAGGAGTAATCCGATCCAATAGCTTTTCATGTAGCGCAAATTTGCTGCAAGTTACGAAGCTTAATAGATGTGAAGAGCGCCCCTGATATGGCCAAATTGTGGTGGAAAAGCCGGAAATTAGAGCAGAAACCTTTTGTGTAATCAATAGATACGATATGATGAGACGTGTTACGCTGATGGTGCTCGCCCTGTTGACCTTAGGGTTAACCGATGGTTGGGCACAAAAAAAGAAAGATAACGATAGCGAGAATCTACTGACTTCAGGCACCTTTTCCGGCTTACAATGGAGAGAAGTAGGGCCGGCACTGGCTTCTGGCCGCGTAGGCGATTTTGCCGTACATCCGGATGATCGGAGCGTGTATTATGTGGCGGTTGCCTCTGGCGGGGTGTGGAAGACCGAAAATGCAGGGACCACCTTTACACCCATCTTTGATAATGAGGGCGCCTACTCAATCGGTTGCATTACGATGGACCCCAATAACCCCAATGTATTGTGGGTCGGTACGGGCGAGAACAACAACCAGCGCAGTGTAGCCTACGGTGATGGTTTGTACAAGTCACTGGATGCAGGCAAAAGCTGGACAAAAGTTGGACTCGAAAATTCCGAGCACATCGGCATGATAGCGGTGGATCCACGCAACTCAGACGTGGTATACGTAGCGGCCTACGGTCCACTATGGAGTGCCGGAGGCGACCGGGGCCTCTACAAGACGACCGATGGTGGCGATACGTGGGAAAAAATATTGGACATCGATCAATATACCGGTATCAATGAGGTGCACCTCGATCCACGTGACCCTGATGTGATCTATGCTACCGCACACCAGCGTATGCGAAAAGTGTGGACCTATCTGGGTGGTGGCCCGGAATCGGCCATCTACAAATCAGAAGATGGCGGTGAAAACTGGCGCAAAATCATGAAGGGCATCCCGGGTACTGACATCGGCCGAATCGGCATGGATATTTCACCTGTCAACCCGGATGTGTTGTATGCCATCGTGGAAGCGCAATTTGGTAAAAGCGGCTTTTTCAAATCAACAGACCGGGGCGAAAGCTGGGAAAAACAAAGTGACTACGTTACCAGCGGTAACTATTACCAGGAAATTTTCTGCGATCCGGTAGATGTAAATACCGTATACGCCATGAATACCTTTGGGGGAAAAACCACTGATGGGGGAAAAACATGGGACCGCATCGGCAATAAATACCGCCACGTAGATGACCATGCCCTGTGGGTAGACCCCAGTGACCCGGACTATATCCTGATCGGCTGTGATGGTGGAGTATATGAAAGCTTTGACGGTGGTGAAAACTGGGATTACATGGCCAACTTGCCGATCACACAGTTTTATAAGGTGGTCACTGATAATGCCGAGCCATTCTACAACATCTACGGAGGTACACAAGACAACAATTCACTAGGCGGGCCGAGCCGCACCATCAGCAGTGCCGGCATTACCAATGCAGACTGGTTTAAGACCAATCCGGGTGACGGCTTCGAAAGTGCCGTTGACCCCAATAATCCTAACATAGTGTATGCCCAGTCACAGTATGGCTGGCTTTTCCGCTTCGACAAGGCAAGTGGGGAACGTATCCTGATCAAGCCACAAGAGCCGAAAGATGAAGCGTATCGGTGGAACTGGGATGCCCCCCTCATCGTCAGCCCCCACTCACCTACCCGATTGTATTTTGCCGCCAACAAGCTCTTTCGCAGTGATAACCGGGGTGACGATTGGGAGGTGATCAGCCCTGACCTTACGCGCCAACTGGATCGTAATAAGCTGGAGGTCATGGGCCGTGTTTGGAGTGTAGACGCCATCGCCAAGAATCGGTCTACTACCATTTATGGCAATATTGTAGCCTTGACAGAAAGCCCCGTGCAAGAAGACCTGCTCTATATCGGTACAGATGATGGCCTCATTCAAGTAACCGACAATGCAGGCGAGGCCTGGCGCAAGATCGAATCGTTTCCGGGTGTACCGGAGCGTACTTACGTCAACATGGTATTGGCTTCACAACACGATGCTGAAACGGTGTATGCGGTATTCAACAACCACAAGAATGGAGACTTCAAGCCGTATATACTCAAGTCTACCGACAAAGGAGACAGTTGGACTTCGATTGCAGGCGACCTGCCAGAACGTGGTAGCGTGTATGCCATCGCAGAAGACCATGAGAACCCCGACCTGCTCTTTGCCGGTACGGAGTTTGGCGTTTACTTTACGGTAGATGGTGGGGAAAACTGGGTTGAGCTAGGAGCCGGTTTACCAACCATAGCCATACGCGATATTGACATTCAGAGAAGGGAGAATGACCTGGTAGTGGCCACCTTTGGCCGCAGCTTTTATGTGTTGGACGATTATTCGCCATTGCGCGAAGTGACAGCCGAAATGCTGGAAGAAAAAGAAGCCCATATCTTCCCGATAAAAGACAGTTGGATGTTTATCGAGTCCAATCCATTTGGTTACTCCGGTAAGGGTTTTCAGGGCAGCAGTTTCTATACCGCGCCCAACCCTCCTGTTGGGGCCACCTTCACTTACTACATCAAGGAGGCGCTGAAAACACCGGAGGAAGAGCGCAGGGAAAAAGAGAAAGAATTGATCGAGGAAGATGAGCCGGTCTATTATCCGACTTACGAAGAGCTGAAAGCGGAAGACGATGCAGTGGATCCCTACCGGGTCTTTGTCATTACAGACGAGGACGGCAACATAGTACGCAGGCTAAAGACCTCTGCCAAAGGTACCGGAGTGCAGCGCATCACCTGGGATTTTCGCTACCACTCCACCGCACCCGCTGAGATTAAAAAGTCAGGCGGAGGAGAGTATTACAGCGAGCCAGACAAAGGTCGTTTAGCGGTACCGGGCACCTATCACGTAAGCTTGTATCAGGTAGTCAATGACTCTATGCAGCTATTGGTGGATAAGACACCCTTCACCACCAAACTGTTGGGGCTGGCAACCCTGCCGGCTGCTGACCGGGAAGCGGCTAAAGCCTTTACCGATAAAGTAGCTCGCCTGCGCAGAGCCGTAGAAGGAGCGGCCACCTACCATGGCGAACTGGAGAAGCAGTTGAAATACTTGAAAGCAGCCGTTGAAGCGGCACCACAGGACTTATCGCATCTTCTACCAGAACTGCGAAAACTCGACTTGCAGTTGAGAGACATGGAGCGCCAGCTCATGGGCGACCGCACCTTGTCCAGTCGTGAGTTTGAAGCCGAGCCGGGGCTTGGTTCCCGGGTGGGCTTGATTATTTATGGCTTCTGGAAGAGCACCAGTGCACCCACGGAGACCATGGAGGAGCAGTATGAAATTGTAGCCGATGAGTTTGAAGGGGTATTGAATGAGTTACAATTGATCACAGCACAAGTGGAAACCATCGAAGAACAGTTAGAGGCTGCTGAAGCACCTTACACACCGGGTCGTTTACCGGATTGGAGTAAGGAATAAGGTGACCCTAGTAATGAGAAAAAGCCCCGGCCAAGTTGGTCGGGGCTTTCATTTATGGGCGTATGCGATGGGCAAATAGACGCTCCCGGGTGAAAAAATCGGGATACAACCGGATTACTTTTTGCACGGCTACCGCATCTAAGCCATTCCCCTCAATCAAGCGGTGATCGCGAATGAAGCGCTTGATCTTTCTGCGCGATACGTAGGGGATTTCCGCCTCCAGTCGTGCATTTGGAAATAAAATCCGATAGTACCGCACTTCTTCCGATACCCGCTCCTCTCCTACTACCGTGTGACGTTGGAAGGATTCCGCTTTCAGGTAAAACAGTTCTTGCCCCTGGTCATTCAGCACCGCAAAATCCCTTAGCGATCGATCAAAGACACTCCGAATACGATCCAGCTTAAAATCCTGCGCCACCACCTGCCATTGGGCCATTATCAACAGCAAAAGAATTCCGATTCGCATGACAACCTCCCGTTTTCAGGTAGAAAATGCAAAAACGGGGCCAAAACCTACATTGTCTTTTCCGCAGCGATACGTATTTGTTCCACCGCTTCTTTCAGTTGCGGCCTGGGCAAAGCAAAATTGATGCGCATAAATCCATCCCCATCCTGACCGTACACGACACCCTTATTGAGCCCAACTTTGGCTTCCTGTACAAAGTAGTCTTTCAAGGCCAGGGAGTCTAGTTGCATAGGCCGGCAATCCAGCCAGGCAACATAGGTGCCATCCGGATAGATCAAATCGATCGCATCACTTTCGGCAAAAGCCTCCCGCAGGTATTGGCGATTGCCATCGAGGTATTCTACAAGGGCATCCACCCAGGGCCCACCATGGCGATAAGCGGCCTCGTAGGCTATCATGGACAACGTATTGCTCAGGTAAAGCCCCGCCTTGAATTTTTGGGCTTTGAAGGCTTTGCGATGCGCTTCATCCGGTAGGATAACTGCTGCACACTGCAGTCCTTGTATATTGAAAGTTTTGGCAGGAGAAGTCAGGGTGACAATACGATCGTACCCATCGGCCACCTTGCCCAGGATATGATGGTTGTGGCCCGGAAAGACGATGTCGTGGTGTATCTCATCCGATATCAGCCAAACGCCATATTGTTCAGCCAGGGTAATCAAGCGGGTAAGCTCTTCTCGAGCCCACACTCTACCCACCGGGTTATGGGGGCTGCATAAAATCATCATTTTGACACCACCTCTGAACTGCCGCTCCAGGTCTTCCCAATCCATCAGGTAGCGGCCATTTTGGTACACGAGCTGACTTATGGCCAGGCTACGCCCATTCCTTTGTATGGCCTGAAAAAAGGGGTCATACACCGGTGTCTGCACAAGCACTTTATCGTCCGGTTGGGTAAAGGCTTGAATGCAAAAATGCATGGCCGGTATCACCCCTGGTATATCTATAAGCCAATCGGTGGGTATAGGCCAGCCATGGCGCTCTTCCATCCACTGTGCAATGGCCTCCCAGTAAGACGGCTGCTGACCGGTATAGCCAAAAACGGGGTGCGCCAATCGATCCTGCAGTGCTTGTACAATCGGCTCGGGTACGGCAAAATCCATGTCTGCTACCGTCATGGGCAGAATGGTGTCGTCTCCAAAAAATTGAGTCAAATAATCCCACTTATAGCAACCGGTTCCTTTGCGGTCTATCACCCTGTTAAAATCCATAATGCACGTGCTTTGGGACGAATTTATTCAATTGCCGGTGCTGTAGAGTTGACTTGCCTCAGTCAAATGGATTAATTTTAAGACAAACCAAATACCCATGCGTGCTCTTATTTGTTTCCTAATGCTACTCACCACTGTTGCAGCGCAAGCCCAAAATGCCCGCGATTACAGTGTAGCCCTATCTGCTACGGTGGATACAGTTACCCCTTCCATTACCCTCCATTGGCCCAGTGATCCATCTGCCAGTAGCTACCTGTTATCCCGGAAAAAAGTTACCGATGCCACCTGGACCACTTTACTGGGCATGCAACCCGGCACAGCCACCCAATATACCGACACACAAGTTCAACCCGGGGCAACCTATGAATACAAAGTGCAGAAGATCGCCAGTGGCTTTAATGCGTATGGCTATATTTTGGCCGGCAGTTCGGATAAGCCCACCGAAAGCTGGGGTCGGGTATTGCTCGTAATCGATACGACCCACTATGCGGTGCTGCAGAGTCGCATTGATCGATTAGTCGATGATTTATGGCGTGAGGGTTGGCTGGTGGAACGTATCCTCGTAGATCGGCAAGATAGCGTACCCGCAGTCAAGCAACGCATTCAGCAGGCGTATCAGGCATATCCGCAGCGAACCTCAGCGGTCATTTTGTTAGGCCACGTGCCGGTACCTTATTCAGGTAACATTGCTCCGGACGGGCACACCAACAATCATTTTGGCGCCTGGCCGGCCGATGTGTATTACGGAGATATGGATGGCGTATGGACCGATGCCGTGGTTAATGTGACCAATATGCCCAGCCGAACGAATAATGTGCCGGGCGATGGTAAATTTGATCAATCCATTCCGCCTTCATCCGTTGAGCTGATGGTAGGGCGTATCGATATGGCCAACCTGCCGGCTTTTAATGCGTCTGAAGAGCAGCTCTTGGCGCGTTACCTGGATAAAAACCACGCCTACCGTACCGGGCAATGGGACATACGGCACCGGGCCGTGATCGATGACAACTTTGGCGGCTTCAACGGGGAGGCCTTTGCCAGTAATGGTTGGCGCAATTTTGCCCCGCTACTGGGTATAGACAGTGTAACTGCGGGCGATTACCGGTCGTCTATGGATACCGGTACCTATCTCTGGTCTTATGGCTGTGGTGGGGGCTCTTACCGAAGCGCAAATGGCATTGGCAACACCACACAATTGGCCGGTGATTCCCTGCAAGGGGTCTTTACCATGCTCTTTGGGAGCTATTTTGGTGACTGGGATGTACAAGACAACTTTTTGCGAGCGCCATTGGCCCAGGGCAATATCCTCACCAATGCCTGGGCCGGGCGTCCACATTGGTCATTTCACCACATGGCGCAGGGATATCCGATCGGGTACGCAGCTCGATTGGCGCAAAATAATACCAACACTTACTGGGTCGTCTTTGGTGCACGGCAGGTGCATACGGCACTTATGGGAGATCCGACCTTGCGGATGTGGCCGATGGCACCGGTAGAAGGATTGACCACAAGTCGACTCGGCAGACACGTAAGTCTGGCCTGGAATAGCCACCCTGGCGCAACTACCTACCACATTTACGTATGGGACTCGACTGATCAGGCGTGGGAAGAGATTGGTACAACCAATGCGACCACCTACATCGATTCCT
>CAJXXO010000097.1 GCA_913062655.1 uncultured Bacteroidota bacterium
GCCATGACGGAGCCTTCGAACCGGATTTCCGTACCGTAGAGAGCAGCTATAATACGTTGGTGTTTCACCAAGTGCTGAAGAATGACGCACAGCAATCCTTCACCTACCGTGTAGTACCGGGCGATACCGCCAATAGCTGGATGCATGAACGCATCACTACAGACGATCCGGTATTGGGGCGCATGCCGCTCTATGATACGCTGAGTAAGGCACAGATAGCAAGAATAGAGCGATGGATCATGGATGGGGCGAAGAATGCCTTTGATATTGCGCCCACTTATCCCAATCCACAGCCGACCTTTCACGGTATCGTAGCGTATGAAAATGACATCAATGGCAAGCGCCTGGATACCACGCGAGCTCGTATAATCGACCCCATGATCTTCCCGGAAAATACCGAGGTGGATGTGTGGTTTGGTATCTATGATGATAAAGACCTGCCACCTTTCCTGGGTGACAACACCTTCCGCTTGTCTAAGAATCCGTACGATTTCAGCCAGGCAACACCAGAACCGCTGATCGTAGAGTTTACACCACACAATGCACCTTCACCCTTTGGGGGTATTGCCCCTTATTTTCACCATATCAAGATCAACACCGGGCAACTGCAGAAGAATACCATGTATTTTATGCAGGTACGGGTAAAGGATAGCGACCACAGCTTCAGTACCGCGATACCGGATGCAGGTAGCCCTATTTATTTGTTCACCTTCTTTTCATTCATGATCCAATGATGCGCAGCCTACTCTTTTTCAGTATAGTGGTGCTGGCTATGGCAGCTTGTACTAAAACAGAAGTGATTGAAAATGAGGTAAACCCACCTATTTCGGAAGTGCCAGCCATTTCGATCTCACAAATAAAGCCACTCAACGTAACTGCCTTGGAGGAGCCCATCGAATTTGTGCTATTCTACCAGGATGGTGATGGTGATCTCGGCTTTTACGAAGCGGATAGTCTGAGTCTCTTTGTCACCGACAATAGGATCAACATTTCTCAAGGCTTCTATGTGCCACCGCTAGCACCAGCCGGAGCTTCCGTAGCCATTCAGGGCAACCTGAAAATACAACTGGATAACACCATACTGGTCGATACCAATAGCTCCTCAGAATCGGTTACCTTTTCCATCCGGCTCAAGGATCGGGCGGGCAACTGGAGCAATACCGCCACTTCTGACCCAATCACGGTTGTACCTTGATTTTTTGACATTGTCATGAAATATCATAGAAATGTCACAAAATTGTCAGGGTGATTTTTGTCATATCTGAGTTGTCGTAATAGGTAGAATTTGCAGGCGATTCGGTTGGGTAGGTATGATTGCCCACTTATCCACAGGTACTACTTTGTCATCGGATTTATGACAAACGCATGACATTGCCAGTAGGCAAATGCAGAACTTTGCTGTTGTTCTAGAAAAGTCGTTGAATGGATAGATTCAGGATTCTGACCATAACACATAAAAAGCTTAGCCTCAATCAGTTAGGTAAGTTTGTGGTCCCAGGTGATGATAAGGCACAACGACTGCAGTCTTTGAAAGAGCGGATGCAGATTGATGAGCTGTTGTATTTGCAGACATGCAACCGCGTCACCTTTGTCTTTACCACACCTATTTCTCATTCCCCTTCCTTTACGGAGCGTTTGTTTTCTATTGTCAACCCGGACATCACCGCAAAAGACAAAGCGATTCTGGAAGAGGTGGTTGACGTGTATGAGGGTACAGATGCTATCCGGCATTTTCTGTCGGTAGCGACATCGATAGACTCCCTCGTAATTGGAGAGCGTGAAATCCACAAGCAGATCAGGTTGGCCTACAATGAATGCCAGCAACTGGGGTTGACGGGTGATTCGATCCGCCTGTTGGTGAAGCATACCATCGAAGTAGCCAAAAAAGTATTTACCGATACAGACATCAGTAAAAAACCGGTGTCGGTGGTGTCGTTGGCTACGGAGACCTTATTGCGACTGAAAGTAATTAAGGATGCTCGCATCTTGCTGATTGGTGCCGGAAATACCAACACCCTGATGGGTAAGTTGCTGATCAAAAACGGCTATCGTCATTTTGCGGTTTTCAACCGGACACTGGAGAATGCCAAAATATTGGCGAGCAAGGTAAATGGAACAGCGCACGGGCTGGCTGACCTGGTAGCCTATGAAAAACCATTCGATGTGATCATCTCCTGCACCGGTTCCACCACACCGGTACTGGATTGGACCACATACCAACAAATGTTGCGCAGTGATCAACGCAAGAAGGTCATCATCGATCTGGCCGTGCCGAGAGATGTGGATCCCAGGGTAGAGCAGGCAGGCCATGTAACGTATGTGGATGTGGAGCAGCTTCGCTCGCTTGCCAATAAGAATCTTGATTTCCGCAGACAGGCACTGGGTCTGGTGCAGGAAATGATTGAGGAGGAAGTGGCTACGTTTGAGCGCCTATTTCATCAACGCCAATTGGAGCAAGCCATGCGGGGCGTATCCGATGATGTGAAAGAGATTCGCTCACGTGCACTGGAGGCAGTTTTTGCCAAAGAAGTGGAAACACTCGATCCGGAAGCCCGTGAAACGCTCGATAAGGTGCTGGATTACATGGAGAAGAAATTTATCAGCATTCCGTACACACGCGCCCGGCAAGCCTTTTCCTAAGATTTTTGCAGTTTTGGTGGCAAATCAATTATTGTGTCCCAACCCATTATTATTGGTTCGAGAGGAAGTGACTTGGCGCTATGGCAAGCCAACTACACTAAGCGACAATTAGAAGCGCAAGGCTATACAGTCTCTATTCAGATCATCAAAACCCAGGGAGACCGCATTCAGCACTTGAGCTTTGATAAGATGGAAGGGAAAGGCTTTTTCACCAAAGAGCTGGAAGAAGCCCTGTTGGCCGGTACTATTGACCTGGCCGTACACTCCTATAAAGACTTGCCTTCTATACAACCACCGGGGCTGCTCATAGCCGGTATATCCGACCGGGCACATCCTTCCGATGTGCTTTTGGTGCGCGATGAGGTAGCCGATCCCACTGCCTTGTGGCAGTTGCCGGAAGGAGCTGTAGTAGGTACCTCTTCGGCTCGAAGAAAATCCCAGTTGTTGCTCTTCAGACCCGATGTAAAGCTCAAGGACATTCGGGGCAATGTACCAACACGTATTAATAAGCTGAGAGAAGGACAATTTGACGCCATATTGATGGCCAAGGCCGGCTTGGATCGCATTGAGCCCGATATTTCGGGGCTGCAACGGCATGTCTTCGATCCCACACAATTTGTGCCGGCTCCCGCTCAAGGGGTGCTGGCCTTTCAGATACGCGAAAAGGATGAGGCGATGGCCACAGCTATTGCGCAGATAACGGACAAAGCAACTGCGGCTGTCAACTATATCGAGAGAGAGACCCTGAAAATCCTGGAGGGAGGGTGTCAAATTCCACTGGGTATTTATGCACGCCAGGAGGAGGGGGCCTACCATGTCTGGTGCAGTTATTCAGAAAGCTGGGACGGAATACCTCACCGCGTGCATTTTTCCGCTTCACAGGCAGCAGCCTTACCGCAACAGGTGCTGCAAAATATTCGCCAAAAAATCAATCATCGCCTGTTTATTTCCCGTCCGCAATCGAGTGACAGCCTTTTTTCCCGGCTCATGGAGCATCGCGGGGCGCAAGTAACCGGAGCATCATTGGTGGATTTTGCCCCGGTTGCGCTTGATCAGCTACCACCTGCTTCCATTTATTGCTTCAGTAGCCGAAATGCAGTCCGGTTTCTCCATCAGCAGCATCCGCAGCCACCAGCAGGCCAATTGTGGGCCCTGGGTGAGGGAACAGCACAAGCGCTGCGGGAAGTGGGCTGGCATCCAACCGTAGTGGGTAATGGTGATGCTGCTACAATGGCACAACACCTGGCAGAGGCGAAGCCGGATAAGGTGGTCTTTCCCCTCGCTAAAAGCAGCCGCGCCTCCATACAAGCGGCTTTACCGGGCGAGATGGACTACGAAAATGTGGTGGTTTATGACAATATGCCAAAGACCGGTATCCATTTGCCTGAAGTCGATATAGCGGTGCTGACAAGCCCCATGAATGCAGCAGTCTTTTGCAGCCAGTACAGCTATCCAATGCCCAAATTGGTAGCGATTGGTCGCCCTACAAAGGAAGCGTTGGAAGAAATGACAACCGCCCCCGTAAAAATGGCGTACGCGCCAACGGAATGGGCCTTGGCCGACACTGTCAGCGCAATGGTCTAGAAGGGCCTATTTATAAGGGTTTGCGCTTTAGTGAATTAGTTGGCAGTATCAACCAACCACCATTCCCTGGCCGGTTGCGGAAGTATTTCTTTAGATAATGAGGAAGGTCATTTTTTTATTAGGCATTTTTTTCAAAAATTTACCATTCGTTAACCAAGTCTTAACGAACAGCTTTTCGCCCTGTAAACACATACTGTGAAGAGAGAATATGCCGTGCAGCCAGAAGTATGGAATACCAACGGAAGGCGTAAATCTGGACAATTGCCTTACAACTTTCTCGATATCAAAAGCTCAATTATGAAATGGAACATCATGGCGGGTGGCCGATGGATGTTGCTGTTGCTGATGGTAGCAGTGGCACAACAGGTGCATGCGCAAACAACAATTTCCGGAACCGTAACCGATGCTAAGAGCGGTGAAACCCTTATCGGTGCCAACATTATTGTGGTGGGTACCATGGTGGGTACCATCACCGATTTTGACGGTAACTACAGGCTGGAAGTACCGGAAGGGTACAATGAGGTGAAGTTCTCCTTTACCGGGTACACCTCGCAGACGGTAAGCATTGATGGCCAAACGGAGATCAATGTGTCACTGAGTGCCGGACAGGCCCTCGATGAAGTAGTGGTGATCGGGTACGGTACCACACAAACCAAGGACCTCACCGGTTCGGTTATCTCCATTTCGGAAGATGACTTCCTGGAAGGTAACATCTCCACGCCAGAGCAACTGGTGGCCGGTAAAATTGCCGGTGTGAAGATCAACTCCAACGGTGGTGCACCGGGTTCGGGAAGCCGGATTCGGATTCGGGGAGGTACTTCCCTGAATGCCTCCAACGATCCGTTGATTGTAATCGATGGGGTGCCGGTAGACAATACCGGTATTGCCGGTTCTGCCAATGCCTTGAACCTGATCAACCCGAATGAGATTGAGAATATGACGGTATTGAAGGATGCCTCCGCTGCCGCTATCTACGGTTCACGTGCGGCCAATGGGGTAATCCTGATTACCACCAAGAAAGGCGCCTCAGGAAAAGATCTGAGTATCTCCTTTAGCTCTAATAATGCCTTCTCACAGAACACCAACCTCGTTCCTACACTTACCGGGGATGAACTTCGTGAGCTGGTAAACGCTGAAGGTACCAACCGGCAGATTGACCTATTGGGTGAGGAAAATACCAACTGGCAAGACCTGATCTACCGAACCGGTTTCAGTAGTCAGAATAACCTGACCTTCACCGGTGGCATTGACAACTTGCCCTATCGCCTGAACCTGGAATTCTTCAACGACCAGGGTGTACTCAAGCGGTCGAATCTTACGCGTTACAGTGCCAACTTGAACTTATCACCCACCTTCATGGATGGACACATCAAAGTGGATGCGAATGGTAAGTTCTCCCGCACCAACAACTTCTTTGCCGACCAGGGTGCCATCGGAGCTGCGGTCACCTTTGATCCTACCCAACCGGTCTTTACTGATAACCCGGAAGAATATGGAGGATATTATGAGTGGTTGGCCAACAATGGTGATCCGAACTTCCTGGCACCGCGAAACCCACTCGGTCTCTTAGAGCAGCGTGATGACGAGAGTAATGTCAACCGCTTCATCGGTAATGTGAAGGTGGACTACCAAACCCACTTCTTGCCTGATCTGACACTGACCATGAATGCCGGTACCGATATCGCTCGGTCCAGCGGTTATGTGTTTGTGCCTGCCACAGCAGCATCAGCATTTGATCGCCAGGGTATTGACAATGTATACGAGCAAAGCAAGGACAACCTGCTCTTCGAATTTTATGGTAACTACAAGAAGGAGCTCCCTTCCCTGGATAGCCGCTTTGACGTAACAGCCGGTTACTCTTACCAAAACTGGTTGACCATGAGTCCGGCTCAGCCGGATATCAACGCGGTAGGCGACACCATTCGCCCACCCGGTGTGCCATTTGAGACCGAGAATACCTTGATCTCTTTCTATGGCCGTGTAAACTACAACCTGAAGGAGCGCTACCTGATTACCGCTACCTTGCGTAATGACGGTTCCTCTCGCTTCAGCCCGGATACCCGTTGGGGCTTGTTCCCCTCTGTAGCCTTGGCTTGGCGCGTTAGTGAAGAGAGCTTTATGGCCAATAGCGGTGTGTACGTGAAGCTGCGTGCCGGATGGGGTGTTACCGGTCAGCAAGACATTGGTAATGACTATCCGTACATTCCCAACTACCAGCTCAGCACACCCACTGCCCAATATCAATTCGGTAATCAGTTCTTTGGCTTCTTGCGCCCCGATGGGTACGATGCCAATATCAAGTGGGAAGAGACCTACTCGTACAACGTAGGTTTGGACCTGGGCTTTATGAATAATGCCCTGAACGCCACCATCGACTTCTACCACAAGGTGACAGATGACCTGCTGGCGGTTATTCCCGTGCCGGCCGGTACCAACTTTACCAATCAGATCCTCACCAACGTAGGAGGACTGACCAACACCGGTTTGGAAGTAACGTTGAACTACATTGCCATTGACAATGAGGACATGCGCCTCGATTTAGGCGTTAATGGTACCTACAATGTGAATGAAATCACCAACCTTACGAAGACAGACGATCCTAATGACCCCGGTATCAATGTGGGAGGTATCCCGGGTGGAATTGGCAATACCGTGCAGTTGCATACGGTAGGCTTCCCGGCTTTCTCTTACCTCGTATACGAGCAAGCCTATGATGACCAAGGCAACCCGATAGAAGATGAGTACGTTGATTTAAATGGCGATGGTGAGATCACACCGGGACGTGCAGACCTGGGATTGGGTGACCAATACATTTTTGAGGGTAATCCTGAGCCATTGTTCTTTGCCGGCTTGTATGGAAACCTGTCGTACAAGGATTGGACCTTCGGATTCTCCGTACGGGGCGAATTTGGGGGCCATATCTATAATGGGGTAAATGCACAGCGTGGCTTCTTCCAGGCGGTAGACGGTACACGTAATTACCTGAACAACCTCACTACAGCCTATTATGACACGGAGTTCTTCGATGGTGATGTGACACAGTTTTTGTCTGACATCTACCTCGAAAGAGCAGACTTCATTCGGATGGATAACTTGAGCGTAGGCTACAACTTTGGAGAAGTATTCAACAGCGGTCTTCGTGTAAGAGCGAACGCTGTGGTACAGAATGCGTTTGTAATAACAAACTACTCTGGTATTGATCCAGAGGTTGTAGGGGGTATTGACAACAATATCTATCCGCGTCCGAGAATTTATTCTATTGCACTCAACATCACCCTATAAATTGACCATTATGAAGCGCAAGCATCTTTTTGCACTTATTATGATAGTAACGCTGGGATTTGGCGTTACCTCGTGCTTCCAGGACCTGGACCTGGAGCCACCGTATGGACTCAACTCCAGTTCGGTATATGAAGATCCAGACAATTACATCAATGTACTGGCTAAGATCTATGGCGGCTTTGCCATGTCAGGAAATGAAGGCCCGGCCGGTAACCCGGACATCAGTGGTATTGACGAGGGCTTCTCCCAATACATTCGTGTATTGTGGAACCTGCAGGTGCTGCCTACAGATGAAGCGGTTTGCGGTTGGAACGACCCCGGAATTCCGGAGTTGAACTACATGACCTGGGTGTCTACCAATACCTTTGCCAACGCCATGTACTTCCGCATTTACTTCCAGATCACTATGATCAATGAGTTCATGCGCGAAACAGCCGTTGAGAAGCTGGAAGACAGAGGCTTTGAACAGGCAGACATTGATCGTATTCAGCAGTATCGGAGTGAGGCCCGTTTCTTGCGTGCCTTGAGCTACTACCACGCGTTGGACCTGTTTGGCAGTGTGCCGTTTGTGACAGAAGAAGATCCGGTAGGGGCTTTCTTCCCAGAGCAGATCAGCCGTAGCGACCTCTTTACCTATGTGGAGCAAGAATTGCTGGACGTAGAGTCTGCGTTGATCGATCCCATTCCAGGCTTTGATCCTGAATTTTATGCTCGTGCCAACAAGGCAGCCGTGTGGACCTTGTTAGCCAAGTTGTACCTCAATGCTGAGGTCTATACCGGAACAGCACGCTATGCAGATGCCGCTCAATGGGCCAGAAAGGTGATCGATGAGGGAGGCTATAGCCTTGATGACGACTATACCGACTTATTCCAGGCTGATAACCAGACCTCTACGGAGATTATCTTTCCTATCACCCACGATGGATTGCGCACGCAAACCTATGGTGGTACAACCTTCCTGACCCACGCTCCGGTAGGTGGCTCTATGAATGCGGACGATTTTGGTGTAAATGTAGGCTGGGCCGGTTACCGTACTACACGCAACTTGTTTGAGCTCTTCACAGATACGGCTAATGACAGCCGTGCCATGTTCTACACCGATGGTCAAACA
>CAJXXO010000098.1 GCA_913062655.1 uncultured Bacteroidota bacterium
CAATTCCCTGGAGGGCATGTACCGGAATACTATCCGGATCGTATGTTTTCTCTAATTGTTGGGTTTCAATTACCGCTTTCATGGATTTATATTTTTCTGATGGCAACAACAGGTTTTAGTTTCAGCGCTTTATAAGCCGGGTAGAGGGCCGATAGCAGGGCAAAAAAGAGCACCATGGCTATTAGTCCGGGGAAGTAACTCCAATCGAGGATGGGGTAGAGGGTAGCACTCATTCCGTAGCTGGACATGCCTTCTTCTACCATGGGCAGGTAGATGCCAGCTTCTGCAAAGTAGGCGATGGTGACCGTAGAGAGGCCGATACCCAAAATGCCACCAAAGAGGGCCAGGTATAGTGTTTCCAGCACTATCATGGAGAAGACACGGCCCTTGTTCATACCGATGGCCATGAGCATCCCTAGTTCACGTGTGCGCTCCAGCACGGCCATGAGCATGGTGTTTACCAACCCAAAGGCCAATGCCAACAGAATCACGGCAATGAAGATGTAAAGAAAGTAATCCATCGCTTCATCCAGGTAGCGCAATTCGGGAGATAGTTGCTTCCAATTCTCAACCGCCAGTTGCGGGAAAGCTTGCTGCAAGTTGGATTGCACCGTAGCGAGTTGCTCTTCCTCCTCTTCCACCAATATGGCGATTTCATGCACCAAGGGGTCGGTTTCCATTAACCGGGCCATATCGCTGGCACGCACGTATACCATGCCTTTATCAAATTCGGTAGAAGCCGTCTCAAAAATGCCTTGCACCCGAAATGCGCCTGCCACGATGTTGTTGGTCGAGTCCTGAAAGGTGAGGACTACCTTACTTCGCAATTTAATATCCAGTTGGCTGGCCAGGGCCGCTCCGATTACTACTGGATTTCGCATTTCTTCCTCAAAATAGGTGCCTTCCTTTATTTTTTGGGCCATGTTGGTCACGGTGCGTTCTGCATCCGGCCATATCCCAATAATCTGAACGCCAGCGGCATCATTAGGGCTATTGGCCATACCGATCGATAGGGTCCGGGCGGTCGCATGAGCGACATGCGGTTGTTCCGATACCCGTTTCCATACCTGTTGTCCGTCAGGAATCACATCTTCTATCTGACGCTCATCGCCAAACTCCGGGTGATGGATCTGCATGTGAGAAAGGTAGTTGTAGATGACATCCTGTTTTCGCTGTTCGGATACCCCGGCTGATAGCGCCATGATAAAGATGCCACCCCACAGCCCCAAGGTCACCGATAGAATGATAACCCCACTTCGGGTTTTATTCCGCCATATGTTTCGCCAAGCTATTGCTGGTATCATACGCTTATCATTAACTCCGCATTGCCTCCACGGCCTTCATGCGGTTGAGTTTGAGAATGGGATAGATGAGTACTAAGGCCGTAATGGCCAGTATCAAAAAGACCTGGTTGTAGAATATAGCCGGATCGGTGGACATCACATACACCGGTTCGAGGCCGTACTCTTCAAACATGGCCGACATTTCACCACCCGGATAGATGGGGTTGGCGGCCAGGTAAAGCACAAGGGGAAGGGAGACGAGTACGCCTACCATTACACCCAGCAAGGCCAACCAAATCAACTCCATCGTGACCATCCATTTCAGTCGCCAGCGCTTCATCCCTATGGCCAGCAGCACGCCAAACTCCTTGGTCCGCTCGGCCGTCATCATAAGAATGGTACTGAAAATGCCAAAACCTATGATGAGGTAGATGATGAACTGCATGATGTAATTACCGCCCTTATCGGCCTGAATGGCCTGCACAAGATCCGGCATAAGCTCCTCCCAGGTCATAACTTCCACACTGTTGCCCAACAAGGAGCGGAGTTCTTGTACCGTTTGTTCATGGTTCCGAGGCTGTTTTAGGTGCAATACATGACTGGTCACTTGCCCGTATGCGCCAAACAAGTGCTGCGCTTCCGCCAAAGGCAGTAGCAGCGTGGTTTTATCCAGGTCCGGACTGCTGTATTTTACAATGCCCTTAATCGGATATTTACCTACCGCAGAAACACCATGATAGCCCTGACCAAGTAATATCAGGGTATCATCCACACCTACCATAAGGTTGTCTGCCAGCCGGCTACTTACCAGCAGGGCCTGATCGTTAGCTGTGAGGTAGCTGCCTTCAATAATCTTGTCTTGCAGCCCGGTCAAATCGTTTTCCTTAGCGGGATCAATTCCCACTACCTTACCGCCAAGGGTTTTATCATCAGAGGCCAGAAGGGAAAATGATTCGAGTCGCGGCACCAACCCCTGTAGATTGTCGGGCACGTTGGGAAGGCTATCGAGCGTCCATTCCTGCATTACATTATTGATGGACTTATCTTCCCAGTATCCATCGGCATGCAACTGTCCATAGCCGGTGTATTGGCTGATGATATTATCCAGCATGCGGTCCCACGACCCTTCCTGCATCGAGTTGAGGGCGATAGATAAAAATACCGCCATGATGATGGATGCCATAGTTATAAGCGTCCTGCGTCTGTTACGCCATAGGTTACGCCATGCGAGTTTGGGTAGCATAGGATACAGTTTAAGGGCGTAAGCGTTTCATATTCTGAATAGAGAAGAATTCGGTCTCTATGTCAATATTGAAGGCAATGGATTGATAAGTGATCACCGTCTTCTGATCGGTTGCATCGGCCGGTATCATTTCCATTTTAGCCGGCAACATGCGGCCACCCAGGTTTTGTATATCGCTGGTTTTCATAATGTTTACGAGATAGCCTTCCTCGTCATACTGTTCTGCGCGAATGGTCCAGTAGTTTTCCGTGTCGATCCATTGGATCACTTTGCCCCACACCACCGGCACATCGGGTTTGGGAATCATTTCAATTTTGTAGCAGGTATGACCATCCACCTCCTCCGTACCGAGCAGGCTGTGGGTATAGTCGTCCACGATAGACACATCGCGCACCAGGTCATCGTTGGTAAAGTCGGAGCCCATCCAGCTTTGGCTCATCATGCTTGGAGGCAGCTTTATGGTGCGCTGTATGGAAGGTTGCCAGTTCCATACCTCATTGTTGCGTTTCAGGTAGGCCGTTCCTTTGTCGCGGGCCGGACTAAGGATCAATATGAGGGAGTAGTCGTCTCCCAACGACCAGCTACGCATACTGATTTCACGTGTCCAGTCTGGTCGCACGATGGTCATGGTCATCTCGCTCTTATTCGAGTTGCCACGAAATTGTTGATCTGATCTGGCCACGATCTCTTTTGCGTCTTGTGCCATCACAATAGCGGGTAGAAGCAGGCCTAGCCATACAAGTAAGCGTTTCATGTTCGTATGAATTGTTGAATAAGTTGTGTTTTTGTGTATTCCAATGGGAAATTCTCAGGATCCAGTAGAATGTGCATTTGCAAGCCATCCAATACCGCAGAGAAGTAGCGCATTTGTGCTACCGGGTCTTCGTAACCTTTATCGGCAAAGTAGGCTATTAGCCGTTGGATGTACACTTGCATTTCTTCCATTAGATTATCGAAAAGGAGGGAAGTAACCTGGGGCTGAAAAGCCATGGCCATGTAGAGCTTCCACTTCTCCGGTTGTTCCAGGGTAATGTCAATGCTTACCCGGATGATCCGCTCCACATCCTCATCTGTAAGAGGTTGCTCCGGATTGATCGCAAAGCGGTCAAATACAAAATCTGATATGTCGTGAAATACTGCCAGTAGTAGGGCCTCTTTACTTTCGAAATAGGTATACACCAAACCTTTCGATATACCCGCTGATTTTGCAATCTGGCTGATCGTAGTCGAATGAAAGCCATAATTGGCGAATAGCTTCAATGCAGCTTCCAGGATCAATGCTTCCTTTTCCTGCCGAATGGCTTCAATTTGTGCTTTGGTTCTCGGTGACATAATAAAATGACTGAACGGTCAGTCAAAAATAGGAAACCTTTACCAGACTAACGAATGACATTAATCACTGTAAGACTATTTAACAGTAGGAGGTGCGTTTGAGGACAGGATGAATAAGTATGAATAGGGGGCACTGCCAAGGCGTAGGTCAGTGGCTATCGCTGCTCCGACATTTACATGTTGCCTGCATTACTTGAGCCAATAGAGCCCGATTACATTTCTACTACAAGCTTGATCTTATTGAAATCGGCTGCGGCATTGATAACTTCCCGGAATTCTTCATAGCGTTCGATAGGATAGCGGATCTGTTTGTAGTATTCATCAATTTGAATCGTCAGCGTACTGCCCTCCATGGTATAATCCACCATAAAACCCATCGTCTTTTCTGCATCTTCAATAGCAATATCAAGTGCATCCAGGTTAGCTATGGTGGCTCCTTCGGGGAGCTGAATGGTTAGCTCCCGGTCATACCTTCGGTTGAAGGTGTTTTCAATGGGCAATTGCCGCTCTTCTTCGCTATACATTTCGCTTTGTGCTCCTATGAGCATACCAATATTGAGTAACACTTTTGGGCCGGCACGCTCTACCAAATTTGGATAATACAGGGTGCCTTCATATTCCAGGGGTTTAATCAATGCCTCTTCAGGTTGGATGTTGTTCACGGTATAGTCCAATACTTCCACCTCTTCTCCCATGATCTTGGTGAACACATTGTCCAGTTCCGTACGCTCCTTTTCGTCCATCAATTGGTAATAGTGCTGTATGCCCGAAGCGTTGTAACCGGACAACGACCGAAAGAATGCGATCTCCGGACGGTCGAAACCGTTGCCGGCCTTTACTGTGCAGCGAATCACGTTTGTATTCTGTGCAGCCGGCACGGGCGGGATGTACTTTACTTCACTCACTCCTGTGGCGAAACCACTCAGCGCTACTTTTTTAATAAACAGCCCATACATGTCAGTGCTTTTGGGCATCAGGTAGCCCAATCGGAGATTTTCCTCTGTTGGGGTCAAAAACTGGTCTATGGAAGGAAAGTAGAAAAACCAATCGCGGAGAAAGAGGTAAGCTTCAAACTCCCGGTCAAAATCGTAGTCAAATCGATCGCAGGTCAGACCAAACTCATAGGGAATATCGGCCATAGTAAACAATTGACAATAGAGCCGTATCATATCGCCCTCATTGGCGTAGCGATTGTCGATAATATCATCCAACGAAGCATCATCAGCTCCATCTACAATCAGGAAGTTGCTTTTCAGGTAGAGCTCAATCTGCCGGATGATATCTTCTTGTGACCCGGCAGGTGAAATGCGTTTCTCCAGGAGTTTCGAAACGGCCTTTTCCTCCTTACGGGACAGCTCCTGGTGCATGCCCTGAAAGAGACGATCGGCCACTTTATTGTAACTGATGATGTTTCGTTCACCGGTATTGTAATTGTGCTCCGCCTTGTACATTACCGCCAACAAATGCTTGTCACGAGCCGAAAAAGGCTCACTCAGCAGGGGCGGTATGGTGTCCATAGACCAGCGATAGACGAACTGGTCTGTAATCGTGGTATCTTGTTGAACGGAGTCGGCTCCATTGTAAGATTTAAAAGCAATGGAGAGTATCTCGGGCGATTGCACCTCCAGTGAGCCGTGCATCAACCACCGATTGGTTTGGTATACCAGCTCGTTGCCATCCAGTGAAGGTGGTTTTTTAAACTTGATCAACTGTTCTACCTCACTGCCGGGCTCTAGCCCTTCCAACGCAAAAAAGGTGTACTCCCCCTCATCGTCCAGGTCTTCGCTGCTGCGGATATCTTCCTCTTTGAGCTCCACCACATTACCGTTCGGCTGTATGACCCGTGCCTTAGCCTCTACCAGCTCCAATACATTGGTGGTGGGAATGTAAACGCGATTATTGCGCTCCACACCCTCTTCTGTGTTGACACGGATTTTGCGATGCATCACCTGGTACTGAATGAGGGCATTATCGTAGGCGGCATCAAAATCCAGTATGATCAACCGATGATCCTCAAGCACGGTGGAAGACTTGGAGGTGTACGGAGAGTCAATGGTTGTCAAGGTTGGGCTTTTCTCCCAGGTATAATCTGTAAAGGAACTTTGCCCGAGGGCAACAAGGGTAGTCAACAGAACAATCAGTGTAGTGTAGGTGTGTTTCATGGTTTTTCGAGTATTATCACTTCGTTATAGGCCTTGCGTAAGGTGTTGATCATATCATTGAATGCTCCAAATTGTTCTTCGGGAAGCATGATATAGTCTTGTTTGAAGGTAAGGTCAACCGCCAGTTGCTTTCGCTCTTCATCCAGTTGGTAATCCAGGGAGAAGCCAAATAGCTCATTTTCGTACGCTACTTCTTCGGGTACATAGGTCACCTTGTAGCCATCTGGAATATCGATCAAGGTGTGGAAGACTTGCTTGGTGGCAAAAAGCTCATCAACAGCATGGAAGTTTACCGTAGTGTCAATATCGTAATGAATAAAGCCTTTGTAGAGGTGCGGGTTGACATATATCTCATTATCGATGGTCGTGATATAATTGTCTATAGCAAAATCATAATCCAGCTCAATAGGGCGGTATCGGTCCTCCAGTCCGGCTACTTTTCGCACATCAGCAGAGAAGGTGTTATTTCCTTTTCGTAGCAGCCGTTGATAGTATCGATTCAATCGATCTTCATCCATAATGCTGTGCCCATAATGCATATCCATACGCATATACCCGGTAGCCTTGGCCGTGCCTTTACCCGCTATTTTACCCTCCTTGATTGTCAGTGTCGATGAATCTACATATTGCGTCACTTGTGCCGGATATATCGGTACCCGGTGTAGGAAAAAGCTATCGACCGCTACGTGTACCAATAATTCCTTGCCCTGTATGGCCCATGAGGGCATATCCAGGGGGCTGTAAGAGTTGGTGGCATCCAATACATACATCTGGTCTCCGGCATCGTACACACTTACCATGTGATTATCAGCAATGGGGGAGGGATGCTTGGTGTAGGAATACGGCAAATCGCGGGTGCCTACCCAGGCAATGTAGAACCGATCAATATTGGCCGCCTTAGCCAGGCCATACATCAAACAGCTCATATCCTTACAATCGCCATACCTGCGCTGATAGACCAGTTCCGGATCTCGCGGAACGAAACCGCCTTCTCCGGCTGAAATGGCGATATACTTTATCTTATCCTGTACAAAATGATAGATCGCTTTCACCTTATCGAGCTCCGTGGTGAGGCCTGCCGTAAGGCTGTCGGCTACCGGTCGAAGGGCCTCGTAGTCGTTATTGGTGATTCCCTCCACCAGCGTGGTGTAGAAGTGATGTAAATCTGAAACATCGCGTAGCACCGGAACGGTCTGACCATTATGCATGTATGAAGCAATGCGAATGATCACATGGGGCGTGTAATACTGCACGCTGGGGCCCTCTTCCGCCACATCGAGCTTGTCAATATCGGTCACCGACCACGTGTAGGTGATCGTCTTGCCCTTATGCTCTTTGGTGAACGTAATAGGATAGGTGGTGTCACCCTCCATCGCCCATACGAGATTGACGTCTTCATGTGCCTCTACCACCAGTCGGCTTTTGGCAGCCGGGAGATAACTCTGCAAGTAATAACTGCCAAGAAACCGGGGTTCCTTTAGGCTATGCTCATGGCGCAAATAAGTTTGTGCACCTACGGTGAGGCCGGAAAACTGAAACCGCACCTTTTTGGCATCATCAAAAAAGGCGTGGTCCGCAAAGTCATCTACCTCTTTAAACTGCTTTACTTTGCGTTTATCCATTCTCTTACCATCCGGCACCAACGAGTACGCTTCTCGAGCTACCAGAGGGTGGTAGGAATTGTAATGCAGATAATCTTCTGCATATTGTACAGCCGCTTCATCGGTAAACAGCCGCTCCTCAATAGCATAAGTAGCCACTTCCAATTGCCCATCGCGATTGATATCGATGGTGTACCCCTTCTCCCGATGGAGGAATACCCCCGGCTCGTCAGGATATTTTTCCCTGTAAGTGTCTACCAGCTTTTGGTTGGGTAGCTCCTGGGCCCATACTGTGCCAAAGGGAAGCGCGAGGAGCACTAAAAGGCTAAGCCAACGGATCATGGTGTCAGGTCTTTAATGATGTCATCATCATGGTAAACGACATGTCTATGGAGGCTGCCATCTGTGTGGTAAAACTTTGCCTCACCATGGCGTTGTCCCAAGACATAGGTAATCTCATAACTGCGCTTACCGTTGGGATAGTATAGATACTGTACGCCCTCTTTGTTATCGTCCTGGTAGGTGAAGTCTTCCCGTAGTGTGCCATTGACGTAGTACTCTTTCGCTTTACCGTTATATGCGCCATGCTGAAATTCTCCTTCAAATAGCAAAGTGCCATCTGTGGCATATTTGCTGTAGGTGCCGTGTCGGGCACCATATTGGAAGGAAGTCGACAGGGCTAGCTTCCCATTGGGATAATAGCACTTCACGTCACCCGTCTCATTGGGTAGCGCAATCATCTCTTTTCGTGACCCATCGGTGTTGAGGTAGCTGTAGCCCAGCAAGTAGCCTTCATCGTAGTGCAGGGCGCCCATTAGGGTGCCATCGGGAGCCAGGTACAATACTTCACCGTGTCTTTCGCCATCCCGGAACGGCATGATAATTCTGACGGTTTTGCCGTCTGGGTAATAGTACCGGGTGGTGTCATTCCGGTAGCCCAGTGAGTCATAGTGGCGCACACCAGTTAAAATGCC
>CAJXXO010000099.1 GCA_913062655.1 uncultured Bacteroidota bacterium
CCTTTCTGCCTGCCGTAGCATTGATTCTTCAGTTTTTGGCCCTGGTTCGGATCAGAAAAGACGAACGGCTAGTCCGGTCTATGGATCGATTGCGGTAGCATGACAGACTTAACCATATGATAATCAGCTAATGGCGTTGCATTTGGCGTTTGGCGAAGTATATTTGTCGCCCCCACGCTAATCAACGCTATTATGAGGTTTTTCCTTTCCCTGGCAATGCTTATGCAGGTTGCTACCGCGTGGGCCCAACTGGAACTCAACAGTTCAGGGACAACTTATACCATCGATTTTGAAACTACGGTTAGTGGTGTGGCGAATGGTTCTTTTACCGGAGCCGGCTTTCTGCCAACACCAGGTACGGGCCAGTTGGATAGTGATGCCTGGGAAGTGTTGGAATGCAGTGACGGGGATATAAATTTTGGGAGCACAGGCACTTCTGGCGATTATGCCAGAGGGTATAGCCTTGGTGGAGAGACAACTGGAGGCATCTATTCTTTTGAAGTTTTGCCTGGTGATACTGCACTTGGCTTTCAGCCTTCTGGAGCGGACCTCACACCCGGTAGTATCACCTTGCGGTTGGAAAATACAACCGGCTCCATGATCACACGCCTCACGATTGATTATTTGCAGTACATCTATAATGACCAACCTCGCTCCAATGAGGTGGTCTTTTCTTTTTCTTACGATAATACCAACTGGGTTCCCTTAGACACCGTGACCTCTCCCGAAGCGGCTGATCCTTCCCCGGCCTGGGCCAGTACGGCTGTCAATGAAGATATTGGTGTGCTGTTTCCAGATAATTCCTATCTCTACCTCCGCTGGCGGACAAACGATGTAAGCGGCAGCGGCCAACGTGATGAATTTGCCATTGATGACATAGTCATTACACCTACTACCTCTGCAGTATGGCCTTCTATCCATGAAATAATGGCTGATCCCGATATTGATGAAAATGGAGTGGCATTCCCGGTAAGTGATGACAATGCAGAGTGGTTCGAAATGTACAATCCATTATCCTATCCCGTTTACTTGACGGGACTACAAGTAGAAGATGGGGCTGGAAGTTTTACTATTAGCAATCTGATCATTCCAGCCTTGGATTCAATTGTGCTGGGGCAAAGTGCGGATCAAAGTCTCAATGGGGCATATTCCTGTGATTATGCCTATGGAAATGGGTTTGGCCTAAACAATGGTGGTGATGAGCTATCGCTGCTGTACCCGGATAATACAACGCTTGACGAAGTTGACTTTAGCAGCTGGTCCCTATTAACCACCGGTGCCGCTATGCGATTTGCGGGTACGCCCTTGGATGATAATAACCTGGAGACTAATTGGGTAGTGTCCGCCACTCGCGGGGGAAGTTATGCCTCCGGTCAGCCCTCTTCAGACCTTGGTACGCCTGGCGTTTTTACACCTGTTTTATTATCCAATGCTTTTGTCGCCTTGCAAGCATTTGAAGAGCCTGAGGGTATTCGAGTCATGTGGAAGGTAAATGATGGGGAGTCATATACTTATCAATTGGAGCATAGCTATGATGGGCAGCAATTTCAAGTGCTTGTTGAAACCCCTGCTTTAGCATGGGTACACACCGAGCCTTCCCTGGGCGAAAACTTCTACCGGGTAAAGGTGTATGATGACTATGGTTTGGCGCACACCAGTCCTATGATTAGGGTAGAGTGGGCGGCTTTTGCTTTTTACTGTTATCCCAATCCATCTACCGGTCCTTTTACCCTATGGCAACGGGGGAGTGCAAATGTGGAATGGCATCTTGAAATGTACACCCTCCTGGGACAATTGGTTTTTTCTGCCCCTTGGCGGAGTTATGGTACACGTAGTACATTTTCAGGCCAACTATCTCTTCCTGATGGACGGTATAAGGTGGTGGTACGTGAGCCAACGGGGGGTATTCGATGGTCCACCACATGGCAGGTGGTTCACTAGCAATCCTTCCATTCCGGCCCATCTTCTGTGCTAAACTTAGCCCGTGTTTTGGCTTTTTCCACTTGCCGGTCGATTATCATTTGAGCAATAATACCGGGAGCTTCATCTGTTGGATGTGCATGCAAGGCCTGCATCAGCTTTTGTTCCGACACATCAATGCGATACAATATCCACTTCAGCCGATCTATGTTGTGCGCTATTAAATAGGCCACCTGGTGGCGTAAGACAAAGTGCAATCTATCATTCAGTTGATCCGGGTCAGCAATAGCAAGGCCGGCCTTTTCCTCGTCCAGGTCAAAATCACGTATGATGATTCTCGTAGCGCTTTGAATGGGTAATTGATCAGCCATGTGGTTGAATCTAGCACATTTATAATCCGGTAGAAAGGTTGAGCCCGCCAAATTTTCGGTCTTCAATGCCGAGCCCAAACAAGGCGAAGTCATAGCGGACCGGGTCATCCGGATCCAACTCCCTTAGGGCTTCGGTTAATTCCAAGGCAGTAAGCCAATCGGTCTGCTTTCGTTGCACAAGACCCAATTCACGAGCAATACGATTCACATGGGTATCGACCGGGCAGATCAACTGGTGGGGACGAATGGTGCGCCACAAGCCAAAATCTACGCCTTCTTTATCTTGCCGCACCATCCAGCGGAGGTACATATTGAGTCTTTTACAAGTACTTTTTCGCAAAGGGGTAGGGATGTGCTTGCGCGTGCGATCGGGCGCTTCTGAAAGGTCGAAGAACAACTTATGAAACCCGATCAGAGCCGGACCGGTATGGTCATCGAGTGGATCATGAAATTGCGTGAAGGCCTCCTCCAGCGAGTTATGGTGACTGTACCAATGCTGCAGCCAATGGATAAAGTATAGCGTATCAGTTGGATTAAAAGTGCGATGCCGAAAGTTGGTAAACCGCTGGCGGTCGCTCTCCTTGTGTTGGGTGATAAACTGATACGGAGCATGATCCATCAGGGCCAGCAGTTCGTTCGACTTGTTCAGGATGGTGGTCCGATTGCCCCAGGCAAATACGGCTGCAAAGAATCCGGCAATTTCAATATCTCTTTTGTCGGCAAATTGATGCGGAATGGAAATTGGGTCGGCCGCTATGAAGTCGGGTTGGTTGTACTGCTTCGCTTTTTGTTCCAGAAAATGGGCCAATGCATCCATGCCCCAAAGGTAGTAGTTGGTCGGACGGCAAAGTGTATTTTTGTGCCATGACCAGTGGCTTTTCCATTTTGATTCCTACCTGGAATAACCTGCCTTATCTGCAGGCTTGTGTGCGAAGCATTCGCAAGTATAGTAGCTACGACCACGAAATAGTGGTACATGTAAATGAAGGAAAAGACGACACCCTGGCCTGGCTGGATAAGGAGCAAATACGCTTTACCTCGTCCAATGAGAATATTGGTATCTGTAAGGCTTTTAATCAAATGCTGCCTGCCAGCAGCAGGGCACAGGTCCTTTACATGAATGATGACATGTTTGTGCTTCCTGAATGGGATACCCAGTTGGTAAAGGCCATACCGGAGCAACCGCACTGGATGCTATCGGCTACCATGATTGAGCCAACGGATACCGGTAATCCGGTAGTGCGAGTGATTGATTATGGGCAAAATCTGATTCAGTTTACAGAGGAGCAATTGGTCATGGAAATGGATAGGCTGGTGCGAGAGGATTGGTCAGGCAGCACCTGGCCGCCAGTTCTATTGGCGCGGGATACCTTGGAAGCAGTAGGCGGTTTTAGTGAAGAATTCTCCCCCGGGATGTACTCCGACCCCGATCTGGCTATGAAGGTCTGGCAACTGGGTGGGCGCTATTTCAAGGGAGTCGGGAGTAGCCTCGTCTATCACTTTCAAGCTAAGTCAACCGGCCGGGTAAAGAAAAATAATGGCCGGCTCACATTCATGAAAAAATGGGGGATAACGCCTTCTGCATTTTATGCGCATTACCTGCATATGGGTGAGCCCTGGACTGGCCCCCAATCAGATCCTCCGAATAGCAAGCTGTTGGGCAACCGTATGCGTGTAAAACTGCAAACCATAGGTCGATGAAAGTAGCACTGGTCCATTATCGAATAGCCCATGCTGGGGGGCTCGAGAGGCGGTTGTTGAATTATACGCGATATTTTCTCGATCGGGGAGACGAGGTGACCTTACTCTTTGCACAGCGCGATCCAAGTGTAAAATTGCCCAAACAAGTCATTCTTCGCCACCTGCCAGTGCGCTTATACCCTAAGCCTCTCCGCATGGGTGCTTTTGGCAATAAGGTCAAAAAAGAATTGGAAAAGGGGGGGTATGACTTCGACCTGTCTCTGGGCCGTACACCGGGGGCACAGCTACTCGTTTGCCCGGGTAATCACCGTGGTTTCCTCCATCATATGGAGCGTAGGTGGCGGTATACCGATGCCATCGAAGCCCGATTGGATATTAAAGCATTCGAGTCTGCTCAGCATATCCTGGCCGCCAGCCATCAGATGAAGGAAGAACTGGTAGATTGGTATATGGTGCCGGAGGAGAAGATCTCTGTATTGTATCCACCGAGTGATGTCTCTCGCTTTTCGAATGCGCTCAAGACGCAACAAGCTGCCTTGCGCAAAAAATGGGGCATGTCGCCCGCAAAAAAGAACTTTTTGTTTGTCTCATACAGCCACAGACGGAAAGGACTCTCCATTTTGCTGGAGCTATTTCGTGAGCTGCAGCAGGAGCCCTTTCAACTCTACATTGCAGGGGAAAAGCCTAAACGACCATTGCCCGCCAACATTACCTACCTGGACTTTATTGAGCAAATGCCAGAACTATACGCTGCTGCAGATTACTTGATTCATCCAGCCTTCTATGAGCCCTTCGGACAGATCGTAACCGAAAGCTTGCAGTGTGGCACACCGGTCCTCGTCTCTGCCACTACGGGTGCCGGAGAATTGTTGTGTCCGGATGAAGGCATGGTAGTCCCCAATCAGCAAGTGAGTAATTGGGTGCAGGGCCTTCATGAACTAATTAGCAGGAACTTGAAGGTGCCACCAAAATTTGCTGAACGTAACGGCCTTACCTTACCCCAACACATGAAAGAAATGCTTACCATCTGGGCTGATCTTCCTCGCCCATAACTGGTGGATCTACCACTCGATGGGTACTAACTCTTTGGTGATAGCGAATAGCCCTGACCGATAGCACCACCGCTACAAGGAGTGAGGCAAAAGCTCCGAGCACCATGCCTGGAACGACCTTTTGCATCAGGAAGAAATCGTAGGCACCATGAAAAACGACAGCCGCCAGTAAGCCGGCAAATAGCCAACCCGTCTTACCGCTCTTGGCAAACTTAGCCTTGCCCGCATAGTACCCCATTAGTATAGCAAAGGTAGCATGAGCAGGCACTGCTGTTATGGCACGCCAGCCGCCAACGGTAAGCGAGTCAACATAAGTGGGCTGCCCGAATACATACAGCAGGTTTTCTACGGCTGCAAAACCCATACCGATCATCATAGTGTACATGATGCCATCGTAGGGTTCATCAAAGGCTCTCTTGCGGTAGAGAAACAGCCGCAGCATAATGAACTTGGCTACCTCTTCACTGCAAGCTACCACCAAAAAGGCATAGGTAAAAGTGCTCGACAGGCGCTGATTGTCCAATTCGAAACCCAATGCGCTCCAACCAAAGCTGAATAGCAAGGTAGGGAGCACACTGAAAACACCCAATACAAACGCCCAAATCAATAGCAATATCGGCTCCCTCTCGTGGCGATCGTTGAAGTATACATAGGTGATCAATACCACTACGGGTGATAACGCCAGGGCAACGAGGTTCCACATATCAGATCAGACTGAGTGCGTGCGCTAAGTCGGCAATCAGGTCGTCTGCGTGTTCAATACCTACACTCAATCGGATCAACGAGTCAACCACCCCGCTGGCTTCGCGTTCTGCGGGAGGAATAGCTCCATGTGTCATACTGGCCGGATGACCAATCAGCGACTCTACCCCACCGAGCGACTCGGCCAGGGCAAAGAGCTGGGTGCCACTCAACACTTTTTTGGCATCTTCAAAGGAGTTGCCTTTCAACGTAAAGCTGACCATGCCGCCAAAGCCGTCCATCTGCTCGGCTGCTACTTTGTGGTTGGGGTGATCTGCAAAGCCCGGCCACAATACCTGATCTACTTTGGGGTGCTTTTTCAGCCAGTGCGCAATAATGTGCCCATTCTCGCAGTGTCGATCTAAGCGGACGTGTAAAGTTTTGATGCCACGCAACACCAGGAAGCAATCCTGCGGGCCCGGCACCGCACCACAACTGTTTTGCAAGAAATACAAACGTTCGGCAATTACATCATCATTGGTAATCACGGCACCTAGTACCACATCACTGTGTCCGCCAAGGTATTTGGTGGCGCTGTGCAATACAATATGTGCCCCCAGATCAAGCGGTCGCTGCAGGTAGGGCGAGGCAAAAGTATTATCTGCTACCACTTTGATGGCAGTGCCTGCCGTTAAGGCCGCAATCGCTTTGATATCAATGATCTTCAGCGTAGGGTTGGTCGGGGTCTCCACCCATATCATCTTGGTGTTGTCATTGATCAGGGCTTTCACCTTTTGTGGATCATCCATGGGGGTGAAGTGAAACTTGATGCCATACGGCTCAAATACTTTCCTGAAAATGCGATACGTACCTCCGTACAGATCATTCGTAGCGATCACTTCATCTCCCGGCTGTAATAGTTTGATCACGGCATCCACTGCACCCAGGCCACTGCTGTAGGCTATGCCGTATTTGCCATTTTCCAGTGCGGCCAGATTATCTTGCAAGGCGTGGCGTGTTGGATTTTGCGTTCTGGCGTATTCAAACCCATCATGATCGCCCGGTGCCCGTTGCACGTAAGTGGATGTCTGGTATATAGGGGTCATAATAGCACCCGTGGTTGGGTCGGGAGATAGACCGGCATGGATGGTTTTGGTTTCAATATGCATATCCTTGTGATCGCTCATCGGTAGATTCATTTACAGCGCTGCCGGACAATTTGGGGTCCGGCAGCAGATTATGGAATAGGTCAAAATTATTAAAAGGCGTTTCATTTGCGGAATTGGTGCACTACCATTCCACTGCGTAGTTTTGGTTCAAACCAGGTTGACTTTGGTGGCATCACCATTCCCTCATCGGCAATACGCATCAGCTCCTGAATACTTACCGGGTACAGGGAAAATGCAACCGCCATTTCTCCGCTGTCCACGCGCTTTTCAAGCTCCTGCAATCCACGTATACCGCCTACAAAGTCGATTCTTTCATCAGTTCGCGGATCCTTGATGTCCAAAATCTCGTCCAATACATTTTGTTGCAGAATGGCTACATCAAGGCTGTTTACCGGGTCATCCTCCTGGTAGGAGCCTTTCTTGGCTTGTAGTTTATACCACTGCCCATCTACATACATGCCAAATTGATGGCGCTGCTCAGGGGCATAGGCCTTATCCTCCGGCCAGCAATAAAACTGGTTTTCCAATACTTCCAGGAACACCTTTGTCGACAAGCCATTCAGGTCTTTTACCACCCGGTTGTAATCGATAATGTTCAGTTGTGATGCAGGAAAGAGCACACTCAAAAAGTAGTTGAATGGCTCATCGCCCTCGTATCCGCCCAACTCTTCTCGCATACGCTTGCCTACCTTGGCGGAGGAAGCAGCTCGATGGTGCCCATCCGCGATATAGGTGGCCGGCACCTCATCGGCAAATAGCTCGATCAGCCGTTCAATGTGCTGTCGGTCATTCACCACCCACAGGGTGTGCTGCACACCGTCATCAGCCGTGAAGTCGTAGGCTGGATCATGCTGCTGAACCGTCTCAATGATGGCGTCAATGGCAGCCACATCCTTGTAAGTCAGAAAAACCGGACCCGAGTGAATGCCGCTGGTATACATATGGTTGATCCGGTCCTGCTCTTTTTTCGGACGCGTATATTCATGCTTCTTGATGTGATCACTGAAATAGTCATCTATGCTGGAGGCGGCTACCAATCCAGTCTGCGCATAATCTTTCCAGATTTGCCGATAGACATACAGTTTGTCCGTGTCGTCCTGAAAGAGCACTCCGTCAGATACCAACTTATCAAAGTTGGCCTTTGCTTGCTGGTATACGGCTTGATCATACGGATCCGTATCTTCCGGCAAAGTAATCTCAGGCTTCACGACACGCAAAAATGAGTACGGGTTATCCCTGGCCTCTTCCCGTGCCTCTGCTGAATTCAATACATCATATGGTTTGGAGGCTACTTCCCTGGCCTTATCCGGCTGCGGTCGCAGGCCTGCAAATGCTTTTATTTTTACCATCTTGCTCGATTATCATTTGAAAAAATCAATCAGTGTTTGGGCCATTTCTGACCAAACACGCTCTTGCCCTTCCGTAGTGCTTGCACCAATATGTGGTGTTAAGGAAACCTTCGGATGCGCCAACAAATCAGCCCGGGGGGTAGGTTCATTATCAAATACATCAATACCAGCATACGCCACCTTACCGCTGTTCAAGGCATTTAGCAAGGCTTCTTCATCCACCACGCCACCGCGCGA
Source organism: uncultured Bacteroidota bacterium (assembly GCA_913062655.1). GTDB lineage: Bacteria > Bacteroidota > Bacteroidia > Chitinophagales > S012-47 > CAJXXO01. The sequence continues at coordinate 8,481 of CAJXXO010000099.1, forward strand.
TGCGTTGATTAAATAGATGCCCTCCTTCATTTTATCGAAGGCGGAGGCGTCAAGGGTAGGCCCTTCTGCTTTATTGAAAGGAACGTGTAAGGTCAGGTAGTCACATT
>CAJXXO010000100.1 GCA_913062655.1 uncultured Bacteroidota bacterium
GTAGGAATAGACAGCGCCTTCTTCCAGTCCCTGCTCATACTGATAGTGGCCGGCAAACACCAGACCGGTAAAGAGGGCTGAAATCACCAAAAGGAGGCGCACCACCAATATCTGACGTTTTCTGTTGCTATAAAGAAAGATGGCGATCAGATTGAGCGCAGCAATAACAACAGCCCCAATACCCACCCCCGGTAAGTCAAAAGCGCCAACGGTCTGCAATTCTTCAACGCCAGGTTGTGCCACTGTAGCGAGCGGACGGAAAGTCATTACCGCAAACAAGAGGGCGGCTACCAGAAGATATAAAGACTGAAAACGTTGGATCATGATGGGTGTTTATTGGACCGGGCGCTTGCCCGATATCCGTTAGCTTTGCAAAAGTAACAGAAATCGACCCTATGGAACAAGCCTACATTGTAGATGCGATACGAACGCCAATTGGAAAATATGGTGGTGCCTTGAGCAGTGTGCGCCCGGATGACCTGGCGGCCCATGTGATCAAAGCGATTGTGGAGCGCAATGCTTCGCACCTTGACCCCAACGAGATTGAAGATGTGATATTCGGAGCTGCCAATCAGGCGGGTGAAGACAATAGAAACGTGGCCCGCATGGCGGCCTTGATGGCCGGCTTGCCGATCAGTGTGGGCGGTGTAACGGTCAATCGCCTGTGTGCTTCGGGTTTTCAAGCCATTATGGATGCGAGCCGTGCTGTGCAATTAGGCGAGGCGGATGTATATATTGCCGGAGGTACGGAAAGCATGAGTCGCGCACCATTCGTAATGGCTAAGTCGGAGAAGGCGTTCAACCGGATACCGGAAGTGTATGACACGACCATCGGCTGGCGCTTTGTCAATCCTAAATTGGCGGATATGTTTTACCCCTATTCTATGGGGGAAACGGCAGAAAATGTAGCCGAACAGTGGAAGGTGTCCCGGGAAGACCAGGATCAATTTGCTTACGAAACGCAGGTAAAATACCAGAAAGCGCATGAGGCGGGTAAGTTCAAGGATGAGCTTTTGCCGGTAAGTGTGCCACAGCGAAAGAAGGATCCCATTATTGTCGATAAAGACGAGCATCCACGCTTATCACCGGTTGAGGTCTTGGCCAAATTGCGACCAGCGTTCAAAGAAAATGGAACGGTAACGGCCGGCAATGCGAGTGGGGTGAATGATGGCGCTGCAGCCTTGTTGGTTGTCAGTGAATCGTACCTTAAAAAACATAACCTGACGCCCATGGCGAGGGTGGTGTCAATGGCCATAGCAGGGGTTACTCCGGATTGTATGGGTATTGGCCCAATCCCTGCTACCCGCAAGGCATTGAAGAGAGCGGGCTTAACCGTTCAGGATCTCGATCTGATCGAACTAAATGAAGCCTTTGCCGCGCAGAGTCTGGCCTGCATTCGCGACCTGGAGTTGGATCCTGCCAAAGTCAATGTAAATGGAGGTGCCATTGCATTGGGCCACCCACTGGGTTGCTCAGGAGCCCGCATCAGCACTACACTATTGTATGAAATGCAGAAGCAAAACGCCCGCTATGGGTTGTCTACCATGTGTATTGGTGTGGGGCAGGGTGCAGCTATGATCTTTGAACGAGTGTAATGCTGCTATGCGCTACTTACTCGACTTATCTTTCAAGGGCACAGCCTATGCCGGCTGGCAAGTGCAGCCGGATCAGCCGAGTATTCAGGGTGAATTGGAGGGTGTGCTGAGCAAAATATTTGACCAACACATTCCTGTAACCGGTGCCGGACGTACAGATGCAGGCGTTCATGCGCATCAGATCTTTGCGCATTTTGATGCCCCAAAAGACCTTCCTGAACGCCCCTTCAAAGCACTCAATCAAATGTTGCCCCCTGATATTTCAGTACAGCGGATCATTCCCGTTGCCAAAGATGCGCATGCCCGGTATGATGCTACTTCTCGTAGCTACCGGTATTTTATACATCACCAAAAGGATCCCATGCTGTATGATCGCAGCTTCTTTTTTCCCTTTGAGGTAAACAGGGATACGATGGAAAAGGGGACGCAACTGTTACTAGGTGAAAAAGACTTTGCCCCGCTCAGTCGTCACAACCCTGACCTGAAACATACCCGATGCACGATACATTCTGCCCATTGGGAAACATTACCCGAGACTTCGCAGTTAGTGTTCCATATTTCAGCTAATCGTTTTCTGCACAACATGGTGAGGCGCATTGTAGGGGCGCTTTTACACCTGGGAGTCGGAAAGCTGAGCCTGGATGATTGGCAACTGACCCTGGAAGAGGGCAAACCACTGCCGATCAATAAGACCATTCCGCCACAGGGCTTGTTCCTGTGGTCGGTACAGTATCCCTACCTTTGAGCTATGGCTAAACAACGGTACGACTTTGCCATCTTCAAGCGTGTAATCGGTCTCGCCCGACCGTACAAGCGGCAGTTTGTGCTGGCGAGTGTATTGGCCGTACTGCTGGCTGTGGTAGCTCCTGCTCGACCGTATTTGATTCAGGTAACGGTGGACAATTATATTCTACCGGGCACTCCCAAACTGGTGGGTATGCTGGTCAACATGTCCATCCTATTGATCAGCATCCTGATTATCGAAAGCCTGATGCGGTACGCCTTTATTTACTCCACGCGCTGGCTGGGACAATCGATCATCCGTAACCTTCGCATCCGGGTATTTGACCACATCACTCATCTACGACTGCAATATTTCGACAAAACCCCCATCGGTACCAGTACCACCCGTACCATCAATGATGTAGAGACGATCAACGATATTTTCGCGCAAGGGATCATTACCATCATTGCAGACTTGCTGACGATTGTCGCGGTTATCGGAGTGATGCTGTATTCTGATTGGCAATTGACGCTGGTGAGTTTGTCGGTGTTTCCGGTGCTGCTTATAGCCACTTACATTTTTAAGGAATCGGTGAAAAAAGCTTTTCAAAATGTGCGCTCTGCCTTGTCGCGCATGAATGCTTTTCTGCAAGAGCACATATCAGGTATGAAGGTGGTGCAGCTCTTCAACGCGGAAGAGCAGGAGATGGCCAAGTTCAAGGTCATCAATGGGCACTACAAGAAGGCCAACATCAATGCCATCTGGGCGTACTCCATTTTCTTCCCCGTAGTGGAAGTGCTGACGGCAGCGGCCATTGGCCTGATGGTGTGGTATGGCGCCAACAATGTGATCAAAGAAGCGACCTCGCTGGGAACGTTGATCGCTTTCATTTTATACTTGAATATGCTCTTCCGTCCGGTGCGGATGCTGGCGGATAAATTCAACACCCTGCAAATGGGATTGGTGGCCGCTGATCGGGTATTTACCATATTGGATAACACGAGCACCATTGAAGATAAGGGCACTTACCAACCCGATCACTTGCAAGGCAACATCCAATTCAAGGATGTCTGGTTTGCCTATGAGGACGACAACTATGTGCTGAAGGATATCAATTTTGAATTGAAAGCCGGTCAAACGGTTGCCTTGGTTGGTGCCACGGGTTCAGGTAAGACCTCCACCATCAACGTGATTAATCGCTTTTATGAGATTCAAAAGGGCGAGGTGCTGATAGATGGTAAAGACATCCGGGAATATGACTTGGCTACGCTGCGCAGTCACATTGGCAACGTACTGCAGGATGTATTTCTCTTCAGTGGCACCATCATCGAAAATATTACCCTTCGAAACCGGGAGATGACGCGTGAAGAAGTAGTAGAGGCAGCCAAGATCTGCGGCATTCACGATTTTATCATGAAGCTACCGGGAGGATACGATTTTAATGTGATGGAGCGGGGCTCTACCCTGAGTCAGGGACAGCGACAATTGATCTCCTTTATCAGAACACTCGTCTACGACCCGGCCATTCTCATTCTGGATGAGGCCACCTCATCGATCGACCGGGAGTCAGAACAGTTGATTCAGCAGGCCATTGAAAAGCTGATCACCAATCGCACTTCTATCATTATTGCACACCGCCTGAGCACCATTCAGCATGCCGATAAGATCATTGTATTAGACAAAGGCCGCATCATTGAGCAAGGTACCCATGAAGAGTTGCTGGCAGCCAATGGCCACTACAAAGAATTGCATGATATGCAGTTTAAGCAGGAAGCGGTGGCGTAGTGTAAGCACAGACTGGAATTAAAACTGATTACCTTATTATCAATTTTGCACTTCCTAATACGCGATCATCCTTTGTGATTTTTAGGAAGAATAGTCCGGTACCAATATCACTTCTCTGTAAGATTACATTTGATTCATACAAGACTTGCGTTCTGATTAACCTACCACTTACATCGTAGATTTCAAGATGAACATGCTCCTGACTAAAATCCTCTATGTTCAAAGTGGATTGATCCAACATGGGATTAGGATACAACTTAAGCGTTATTCCTTGGCCTCCTTCATCTGAGGTACCTGCTCTAACAATAAATACAAAAAAACCGTCATAATCTTGGCACCCAACAGAATCAGTAGCTGTAAGCGTGTAAAGGGTATTAGTGTCAGGTTTAGCCCAAGTGTTCAGGTCATTTGGATCAGATAAACCTGTAGTTGGTGTCCATTTGTAGGATATCGGGGGAATACCACCAAAAAGTGATGTATAAAGCCTAACACTATCCCCCGGGTCTATTCCAGCATATTTTGTCATTAAGTTTGCACCCCAAATAGAAAAGAGAATCGTAACACTGTCTCGGCAAATAGAGCCAGCACCATCCTCGACTAACAAATGAAACGTCAAAGTACTATCGGATGGGCTAAGGATCGTGGGGTTTGCAATCGTGGTATCATCTAAAAAATCGGAAGCTGTGTATGAAGAAGAGGGTGTATTGTAAGAACAACTCCATGTAAATGTATAGGGAGCTACTCCTGACATGACAACAGGTTGTCCTCCCAGCACTATGCTGTCCATTATAGTAGTTACACAACATACTGTATCCTTACCTGCATCAACAATGCATTGACTCTTTAGGGCAAAGGAGTATAGCAGGATTGGAAACCCAATCAGTATTATGAAAAGATGCTTTCTCATTTTGCTCAATTGAATAAAGAGCAGGTAATTAAACTGTCCCAGTATTCACAAAATAATAAACTGCTAAGACAAATCGAATTGACACAAAAAAATTAAAGCCCTGACGCATGCAGCATCAGGGCTTTTGTTTTAGTTTGATTCTAAGCTTAGCGCTGCTCGATAGACACGTAGTCGCGCTTGGTTTCTCCGGTAAAGATCTGACGCGGACGACCGATTGGCTGGCCTTCTTCGCGCATTTCTTTCCATTGGGAGATCCAGCCTGGCAGACGACCCAATGCAAATAGCACGGTAAACATATCAGTCGGGAAGCCTAGTGCCCGGTAAATGATACCTGAGTAGAAGTCTACATTGGGATACAACTTACGGTCTACGAAGTACTGATCTTCCAACGCAATACGCTCGATCTCCTTAGCAATGTCCAGTACAGGATCATTCACCCCCAACTTAGAGAGCACATCATCGGCAGACTTCTTGATAATCTTCGCACGTGGGGCGAAATTCTTGTATACCCGGTGGCCAAAGCCCATCAGGCGGAATGGATCATTCTTGTCTTTGGCCTTGTCCATCCATTTCTGGATATTGCCGCCATCTTGTTTGATATTCTCCAGCATTTCAATCACCGCTTGGTTGGCCCCACCGTGCAGTGGTCCCCACAAAGCACTAATACCCGCGGAGATAGAAGCAAATAAATTGGCCTGCGAGCTACCCACAATGCGAACAGTAGAAGCAGAGCAATTTTGCTCGTGGTCTGCATGCAGGATCAACAGTTTGTTCATCGCATCAACTACCACCGGATCCACGCTATACTCTTCTGTGCGGTGACCGAAGGTCATCTTCATAAAGTTGGATACATAATCCAGGTTGTTCGTAGGATAGATTACTGGATGCCCGACAGACTTTTTGTAAATCCAGCTAACCAGGGTAGGCATCTTAGCCAGCAACCGCACAATGGTCAAGTCTACATCTTCCTCTGGTCTATTGGGATTCAATGACTCGGGATAATAAGCGGATAGGGCTGTTACCATGGAAGCCAGTTGCCCCATAGGATGCGACTTGGACGGATAACCATCGAAGAACTTCTTCATATCCTCGTGCACCAGTGTGTGCATCTTGATGGTGTTGGAAAATTGGTCCAACTGTGTTTGCGTGGGCAGTTCTCCGTGTATCAATAGGTAGGCTACCTCAATAAAAGATGAACGATCAGCGAGTTGCTCAATGGGGTAGCCACGATATTGGAGAATACCATTCTCACCATCCAGGTAGGTAATACTACTAGTTGTAGCGCCTGTATTTTTATACCCAACATCTAGTGTGATATAGCCAGTTTGAGCGCGCAATTTTGTTATGTCAATCGCTTTCTCATTTTCAGTACCTGTTACCACAGGAACTTCATGCTCCTGCCCTTCCAATATCAATTTCGCTGTTTCTGACATGCTGATCGGTATTATTTGGATTACAAAATATGGTGCAAAAGTAACGAATTAAGGCCTGTTTTTCTAGCTGTAAGCCCTATTTACCAGCCGTTTGGCATAGGCTTAACGGTGCCATAAAAAAAGAGGCGCTACCGGGTAACGCCTCTTGTTGCATTCTGTTTAGTTCTGCCTACTGTATCACCTGTATCGGCTGGCGATGGATGGGTTGCCCCTGGTCATTCCGTACTTGCAACCAATAAGTTCCGGCCGCCCATTTTTGTACATCGATTTGCAATGGTTCCACCAGAGTACTGGTTGACTGATACACTATTTGGCCGAGGGCATTGACTACCTGCAGATGCCACTTACCCGCGAGAGCTCCTTGCCATTCTAGAATAACATGTTCTCGTGCTGGTACTGGATAGATTCTCAATGAATCAATTCCATTTATGGGCGACAAACTCGTAAAAATGAAAGGATCTGAAATTGAACTGCAGTCATTGTGATTGGTAATCTCTACAGTGTAGCTACCTGGTTGAACCATTGTAATACTACGATCAGTTTCACCGATTATGATATTTCCATCTCTATACCATTGATAGCTGTAGCCTACTGGTGCTGAAAGCATAGTTCCGGAGACCACAATGATCGGCTTCGGTGGTTTAGCGAACACTGTAACCGAATCTACCATGCTATCCAAACAGCCCAAGTTTGAAGCCAAAAATTGCCATACTTCATATGTTCCGGGTCCGGTGTAAATATGTCTAGGTTGAGATTTTGTACTAAAACTTCCATCTCCAAAACTGTAGCCATATGAAGCGGTAGTGCCATTCGGTGTAAAACTTAAGTCATCAATTTTAATAGTATCACCATCACAAACATCTTGTACATGAAATAGAGGTACGGGTCTGTAAAACACCGTGACATCGCGATAGGTAGTATCAGCACATCCATTCTGGCTTGTGGCAATGAGCATAACATGATTTTTTCCTCCATTACTAAAAATGTAATAGGGATCTTCCAATTTGGAAGTATCTCCATTACCGAAATGCCATGTCCAATTGACAATTGTATCATTTGAGATTTTACTGAGGTTTTCAAAGTATATGGTATCGCCCGCACAAGCACTATCTGAAGTAAAGTTTGCAACCGGCTTGACTAATGATTCTATTGTTTTCTGCAGGGAGTCAGCAGCTTTACCCAGATCGTTATTTACATTCAGTCGCACATGTATGCTGTATGAGCCTGACGAGGAAAAATTAAAGGTTGGAGATAAGACCAATTCAACGGTATCTCCCCTTGGTATAAAACTATTCACAGTATCATAAAACAAGGAACCACTATCAACCGTCCAATTGAAGTTCAAAGCGTAATCCAAAGCATCCGCATGATTAACCAAAGAAACTAAAATAGACTCATCATCAACACAACCGGTATTTGGAGACACAATTTCTACCAAGCTGATATCTACTTCTACTTCGTCAGCTCCGATAAAAGGGCTTATATCTCGAGAATGTCCGTCAATATCAGTTGGCACATCGCTTAGCAGATTGATACCTGCATCTTTAAGTACTGATGAGGACAAGTGTGGATCCCAGGGTCTAATGAACTCTGGGTCAACTGATATACTACTTGCATCCTGTCCGCTAATGGATTTCCAGTCAAGTAAATTTGCAGCATTAGCACCACCCCATCTCCCAAAAGAGCTGACCGGACCAAAAAAATTATTGAAGTCTAGTTCAACTCCATTACAGTTTTTTACTTCAATAATACTCCCAGATTGCAAGTAATTAGTAAATATATTATTTTTCAATATAATAGAATCAGATTTATCAATCAATACCGACATATTATTATGTGCTTTTATAGTATTATGGTACACTTCTACATCCTGACTGTTTTCAATACGCATTTGATAGTTAGCTATCCCCTTTTCTGAAACCAACATATTATTGAATAGTTGGGCGGGGGTATTACTACTGGGCTTGATACCCCTCAGATCCAAACCCCGAGCACTAGCATTATGGATAAAGTTTCTTTTAATTGTAATACCAT
>CAJXXO010000101.1 GCA_913062655.1 uncultured Bacteroidota bacterium
CGAATTCAAATAATAGGTCAAATACCGTTTGGTAAAATTGCTTGGCTCGTTCAATGTCTGTGGTAGCGATTTCGAGCCATTGGATGGGATTGGGCATAACCATTGGGTTTAGGGTGAACAAATAACAGTACGTTAAAAGTATTAAATATTTAGGAAATACGCGCTATGCTGAGGGTCAGGAAAGTATATAAAATTACAGGCCACGTTGCCGCAAGGCTTCATAGGCAACAATGCCAGTCGCGACAGATACATTCAAACTGTCATTAACGCCCAGCATAGGTATCTTGATCTGTATCTCGGCCTTGTCGAGCCAGAAAGGGGAGAGACCGGTAGCTTCTGTACCCAGCAATAAGGCAATAGGGCCGGAGAGGTCAGCTTCATCGTATCGGTGCGTAGCGGTAATGGCTGTTGCTACCGTAGCGATACCCTTGTCCTGTAGCCAGGCATAGCAGGTGGCATTGTCGGAGACTACCAGCGGAACATTAAAGAAGCAACCCACACTGCTTCGTATCACATTGGGGTTATACATGTCGGTATGTGGATCGCAGACAATGACGGCATCGGCACCTACGCCATCAGCCGTGCGTAGGATGGCGCCCAGGTTACCGGGCTTTTCAATCGCTTCTGCAATAAGTAGTAAGGGGTTTTTCGATAGCTGTAAGTCGGCCAATTTGTGTGTCTGCTGATGTACAATGGCCACCAAACCATCCTTTTGATCTCGGTAGGCAATTTTCTCGAACACAACTTTTGAAATGGGCACTACAATAGAATTCGAGATACCTTGAGAGAGCCATTTTTGGCACCATTGTTCACGATCCAGCTCCTCGCACCAGTACAATTGTTCTACTTGATAGCCCGCCTGGATCGCCATGTCGATCTCTTTCCCCCCTTCCACGAGAAAGGTGCCCGACTGTTTGCGGGTGCGTGCCTTTTGCAGCGCTTGCACATGTTTGATCTTTGGATTGGCGGTACTGCTGATGAGCGGATGCATGGTATAAAAGTAGGGGATAAGCAGATGAGTTTATATGAGAACAAGTCAATCAATGGCACAAAAAAAGGCTGCCTCGAGGGAGACAGCCTTCTATCTTTTGTGAAGGGAAGGATTACTTTTCTTCCATCAATTTCTTTACCTGGCCTTTCCAATCGTCAGCGATCATCTTTTCCTTGCTCACACCGGCCACTTTCTCTGCCAGTGCATCCATCTCCTCTTCGGTCATGTCCAGGATCTGTTGATAGCTGGTAATACCGGCCTCATTCAACTTCTTTTCAAAGGCAGGACCAACACCAGATATCTTTTTCAGATCGTCTTTATCACCCGCTGGAGCAGTTTTCGCTTCTGCTTTAGGCGCTTCTGCTTTAGGTGATTCTTTCTTTTCTGCTTTTGGCTCAGCTTTGGTTTCAGTCGCTTTCTCTTTGCCCTTACCATTTTCGGTCAACTGCCCGGGTGAAGGTACCTCCTCTGGCGTGCCTTTTACTTGGGCAGCGCGAGGCGCTGTGGCGGTGTCGATCTTTCCGGCCAATAGCTCTGCATGTACTTCAGGAGAAACAATGGATACAAAATTGCGATCCAGCCGCTTCTTCTCAAATACAACCACGCCATCTATCTTAGCGAAAATAGTGTGGTCCTTACCCATGCCTACATTACGGCCAGGGTGATATTTGGTACCGCGCTGACGAACGATAATGCTGCCAGCCTGGGCGGTTTGTCCTCCGAAAATCTTGACTCCGAGTCTTTTACTTTCCGATTCGCGTCCGTTACGCGAACTACCCATTCCTTTTTTGTGCGCCATGCTACTGGGTTTTTATTTGCTTCTGTTTAGGAAATGCCTTCAATTACAATCTTTGTCAACTGCTGACGGTGACCGTTCAGCTTTTGATAGCCTTTTCTGCGCTTCTTTTTGAACACCAGTACCTTATCTCCTTGCATGTGGGCAAGAATCTTGGCATTCACTTTAGCGCCTGAAACGGTAGGTGTACCTACTTCAACTTTGCCATCATTGTCTTTCAACAAAACCTGGTCAAAAGTCACCTTAGCGCCTTCTTCACCCTCAAGACGGTTAACAAAAACCTCCTGACCCTTCTCTACTTTGATCTGCTGACCGGCAATATCTACGATTGCGTACATGATTTATGTTTTTAACGGCTCGCAAAATTAGAAAATACTTTCCAATAAAACAATGGGTTATCCACGCCTTAGAGCCCACGTAGCAACTCTTCTGTTGACATTCTGCGCTTTCCTTCAAGCTGGCAGTCGGTTACCACCAGAAAACCCTCTGGCAATACCAGTTTGATGTAGGTTTCATAATCGCTCAAAATGCGACCCACGGAGAAGGCGTGGTCGGTGATTTCTTTCTCTGTATGAAAGATTTTAAGTCTTTTCTCTTCCCACATTGTCCAGGCACCGGGGTAAGGGCTCAACCCACGAATAAAATTGTAAGTATCATCCAGGGATTGTGCAAAGGTCACTTCACAATCTTTGGTAAAAATTTTTGGGGCGGCTTTTGTGGAGGTCTGATCGCGTTGGATGGTGGTGATCACACGGTTTTCTTCGATTGCCAGGGTCGTGTCCAACACCAGGCGGGCCCCTACTTCCATCAATTTGTCGTGCAACTGGCCGGCTGTCTCTTGTTCGCCAATGGCTACTCTTTCCTGAAAGATGATATTGCCCGTATCCACCTTCTTTTCCAGGAAGAAAGTAGTGACCCCCGTTTCTTTTTCTCCATTGATGATAGCCCAATTGATAGGAGCCGCTCCTCGGTAGTCGGGAAGGAGGGACGCATGCAGATTGAAGGTGCCCTTGGGTGGCATATCGAATATGGCGGCCGGCAAAATCCGAAAGGCGACCACCACGAAGAGATCCGCCTCCAGTTGGCGCAACTGCTCCTGGAAATCGGGGTCTTTCAGGTTTTTGGGTTGCCACACCGGAAGTCCTTTGCCTATCGCGTACTGCTTTACGGGTGACTGCTGCACTTTCAATCCTCTACCGGCAGGTTTGTCGGGTGCGGTGATGACACCTTTGATGGCAAAGCCAGCCTTGTAAAGAATATCCAGGGAGGGGACGGCAAAATCCGGTGTCCCCATAAACACTATCGACAACTCATGCTCACTCATACTTCGAAGATAGCGATATGCGGGGAAGTAGAAGTGGAAAATTAATCGGAATACCTTTCATGGTTTTAGGACAATTTTCTGCCCTTTGGTATGTTTACGTGTTGGTAGTACGCAATTATTGTAACGAAACCCATTCATGTCATACCTACCGTTTTGGCTCATTCTTTGGTTACTGCCTGGTACACAGACTACTACTGAAACCATCACCTACAAGGTGTACTTCAGTGGAAGTGATATTGGTACTATTACGGCTACCAAAAAAACAATAGGCAATACGGAGCACTACAGTGTATTTTCTGACGTGGAATACAATTCCTGGCTGTACGACCATCAGCGGACTACTAATGTATCAGGCGTAATGGTGCGAGGTGCGCTGGCAGAAAGCCGGTCGAAGGTGACAGAGTACGGTGAAATAGAGGTAGATGCGCATACCAAGCGCAAAGGCGACAGCTACACGGCCAAGCCACATGATGGCGAAGCATTTACAGTAGACGGACCCATCGATTTCATCTCGATCATGCTGTACTTTCAGGAGCCTAAAGGGAAAAGTCGCATTTATTCAGAATCACACCTTGACTTCTGTAAAGTGAAGCCTATAGGAAATGGCGTATACGAGTACGAAACCCCTGAAGGAAAGACCAACGACTACAAGTACGAAAATGGCAAATTGGTAGAAGTGAAAATTTATCGCACGCTTGTCAATCTGACCATCGAACGAGCCAGTCCTTAGCGCTTGAAAAAGAAGCCCGGTAAAGCTTCCCGCTCCGGCTTTTTCAGCACATGAATCAGCCAGAATCCCTTCAAAAAACCCCAACCGTAGTTGTACAACTGGATAAATGTAGCCGGTATGGCCATTAGCGTAATGGACAGGTTGCCGGTCTTGGCCAGGGCATCTACCGTGATGATGAGCAACAGGGCCAACAAGGGCAGTAAAAACACCACATGCCACAGTAGGGCCAACAGCACTAGCGCTATGCTGCCAAGTAGGAAGGCCGTGGGAAAGAAATAGACCATTTTCCAGCTCCGCGGGTGCCATTTCATCAATACATTGCGCACCACCCCAAATTTGTACACTTGATTGCTAAACTTGGAGAAGTCGATCCTCCGCTTGTGATACACATAGGCATCTGCGATCAATCCAATGGAAAATCCGGCCTGCATAATGCGATAAGACAAGTCGGGATCCTCACCCGGATGAATGTCGCCATAGCCGCCTACGGCTTCATAGACCTCCCGGCTGATGCCCATATTGAAACTGCGGGGTTGATAATTGTCCAGCTTGTTTTCCTTGCCCCGCACTCCTCCCGTAGTGATGACGGAGGTCATGGCATAGTTGATGGCTTTTTGGGTATGGGTAAAGGACTCGTGCGCGGTATCCGGCCCCCCGTAGGCGTCTAAAGGGTGTTCTGCCAAAAAGCGCTCTACCGTTTCAAAGTAGTGGGGCGGAATCAAACAATCCGAATCAAAGAAAAGCAGGTAATCTCCCTTCGCTTTGGCCATGCCAAAGTTCCTGCTGTCGCCCGGGCCCGAATTGTCTTTGTAGAAGTATCGAATATCCAACTGGTCGGCATATCGATCGACCACTGCCTTGCAATCGTCCGTAGAGCCATCTTCCACGATGACCAATTCAAAATTTTTTTGGGTCTGCCGGGTCAGACTATCGAGAAGTTCTTCTACTTCCTGTGGCCGGTTATATACCGGGATGATTACCGAAAACAACATCGCAGCTAGAATTGGTGGTCAAAGGTAGGAGATTTCACTCGGCTGTCAGCCATGCCAACGCTTGATCCGGGTGGGAGAAACTGCGAACGGTGAAGCCGCGGTTTTGGGTGAACGTCTCGAACAACAGCACCTCCTTGGACACGACCTCTTCCTGTGGGGGCAATACGGCTTCACGCATAGTAATCGGTACGCCCTCTTGCACCATCTGCTCTACAATCTGATGCAGCTCCCGCCAATCTTCAATGGCCTTCAATTCCCGGCAATCGGCCAGTACCCTAAAGCAGCCTTTTTGCATGGCGAGGTCTGTAATCTTACCTACAGCATGTAGCATGGCCCCCTTGGGCATAGGCGACTTGTAGGTTACCCGTATGTAATGCCTGTCCGGGATATACTCAAGGTGAATAGCCATGAGAGATAATTTTACCCAAATATAAGAGACAAAGCGGATGCCTTGCATTTGCTGCCCAATACCCTTATGGTTTACGCAAATCCATTGTAATTTTAGGCATAGTAGAATCAAAGGTATGGGGGACAAAAGAGTCGTTATTATCGGTGCTGGTGTGAGTGGGTTGATAGCCGCCCGGCAATTGGAACAAGCCGGCCTGCAACCGGTAATACTGGAGGCACAAGCCAGCGTTGGCGGGCGTTTGCAAACCGATATGTGGGAAGGCCTGCCATTGGATCATGGCTTCCAGGTGCTACTGACAGCCTATCCAGCGGTAAAAAAATACCTGGATGTGGAGCGGCTGCGCTGGTCCACCTTCCAGCCTGGTGCAGTAGTCTTCACCCCCAATGGCAACGCCCTGCTGGGTGATCCGCTTCGTCAGTTGTCGCTGCTATGGACGACACTGACAGCACCCATTGGTCACCTGGGCGATAAATGGAAGATTTTGCAGTTGTCGCGCGAAATGAAGCGTACATCGATAACACAGATTTTTGCATCCCCGGAAATGACCACCCTCGCCTTCCTGCAGCAGTATGGCTTTTCCAATCGTGTGATTGAGCGATTTTTCCGGCCTTTTTACAGCGGCATCTTTTTAGAGCCAGACCTCGCTACCTCTAGTCGCCACTTCCAGTTTGTCTTCAAAATGTTTGCTGAAGGTCATGCCGCTCTACCGGCTGCCGGTATTCATGCCGTTCCGCAGCAATTGGCTGACACCTTGCAACAGACAACATGGCGGATGTCAACACCTGTCAAAACGGTAGCACCCGGTAGGGTTACCTTAAAGGATGGTACACAAGTAGAGGCAGATGCTGTCCTTATCGCGACCGATCCCGCTCATTTGCTGGCTGACTATGAGCATCCACCCGTGACCTGGCATGCCACAACCAACCTATATTTTACGGCCCCAGGCAGCACGCTGGCGCGCCCAATGATAGGATTGATGGCCCATCCGGATACGGTAGTCAATAATTTCCATTTTGTAAGTGATGTATTACCGGCTAACCGTACTTTACTTAGTGTCAGTGTGGTAGGGGATACAGGGCTAGACGAACGAACCCTCATTTCGAAAGTAGAGCAGGAAATGGCCAGTCATTGCGGTATTGCCGGGCTGGAGCACCTACGCACCTATCATGTGACCAAGGCACTGCCGGTCCTATCCGGCCTTCAGTATCAGCCCACCCCGGAACAAGTACGACACGGCAATGGCATTTATCTAGCGGGCGATTACCTGGCCAATGGTTCGCTGAATGCAGCTATGCTGAGTGGCGAAGTGGCTGCACAAGCGATTACTCAAGACTTTTCTATAACCGGTTGATGCACCGTGTCGGCCTTTCTGAAAAGGCGTACATTGGAACGCTTGAGAGCAATAACGGACAGCAATGCCGCACCAAAATCTGCAATGGGAAAGGCGATCCATATACCGGTTAGATCCAACAAAAAGGGTAAGCCCAATACCAGGGGAATGAGAAAGTAGCCTTGCTTGGCCAGGGACAAGAATAGCGCCTTGCCGGCCTTACCGATCGCTTGATAAAAAGCACCGCCAATCATATTGAAGGCCAACAACGGGTTGGCCAGAAAGACCCAACGCATGGCAGGTGCCGTTTCCTTAATGAGCTGTGGATCATTGGTGAAGACACGTACAATGGGCTCGGCAAATATCATGACGATCAAAAAGATACTGAACGAAATCAGGGAGGCGCTGCGAATGGAGATCCGGGTCAGGTCGGAGACGCGCTGATACAGCTCAGCTCCGTAGTTGTACCCGACAATGGGCACAAAGCCTTGCGTTACACCAATCACCGGGAAGTTGGCAAACATCAGCATACGATTGACAATGCCGTATACGGCCACACCTGTCTCACCCCCGTAGAGATAGAGTGAATTGTTGAGCACAATGGACAATACGCTAATCGTACCTTGTCGGGCCAGTGTAACCGAACCCAGTGAAGTCATCTCCCGCATGATGGAGGGGTGGAGCTTCAGGCTATCCCAGCTCAGCGTCATTTCTGAGGGGCCAAAGACAAAGAACCAGGTAGTGAAGGCCGCGCTTGAGATGTAGGAGAGTGTGGTAGCCCAGGCCGCCCCCTCTATGCCCATATCGAGCCATATGATGAAGATCGGATCCAGGATGATGTTGGTGATGGCAGGAATCAGTAAAGACATCATGGCGATCTTAGGGTGGCCTTCTGCACGTATTACGTTGTTGCTCATCATGGCCCACGCGAGGAAAGGGACGCCCAGCAATACAATTTCAAAATATGCGATACTGGGTGCCAGGATATCGCCCCGTCCTCCAAACAACTTGAGAATGTCTTCAATAAAGAAAAAGCCTAGCCCAACAAAGAGAATAGCCAGGGTGAGCGTAGTCATCACCTGATTGCCAAAGGTGCGATAAGCTTTCTGCTCATCACCGGCACCGAAGGCTCGGGATACTATGGAGGAGCCACCTACCCCAATCGCCATACCAATGCTGGAAATGAGAAACGTTATGGGCATCACCACCGTGATAGCGCCTATCGCCATAGCCCCCACATATTGCCCTACGAAGATGGTGTCAACGATCCCATAGATCGACATGACCAGAAACCCCACCGAAGCGGGTATGGCCTGTTGGCGTAATAGCTTGCCAAGCGGATCTGTACCAAAGCGGGATTTAGCTGACATAGCGTAAGTAACGCCCTAAAGGGCTTTTGTTGTTTGGTACAACAAATTTTGTTCAATTAGTTGAAGGCATCCGCTTGACCATGGCTGTTTTACCAAATCTTAACGGTTAGTAGGGGGGTGAGTCCATCTCATCGAAACGAGCCTGGCAGGTTTGGGTAAGGTCAGCCAACTCAGCAAATAGCGCTTCGTCTGGTTGCTTGAAGTTGAAGCAACTCTTGCCTTGCATGCGCTTTTTCAGTGCAGGACTGATATCGTTGAGTAGCTCAGGAAAGACATACACCGGCATCAGGTGATAGCTCACATAGTTTTTCTTGATCTGTACGCCACCGAAGTAAATATCGCGGTCTTTTTTATCCTTTTTGGGCGAGTAGAGTTGAAAGTTATCCGCCTCATCTGTCACTACATGATTTTGCCTGGCATAGGGTGAAAGAATAGCCTTGAGGGATGAAAATACGTCCTGCTGTTTCTCTGTAGACATGGTATTTTTCTTTCTAAAGTAGGTATACCTTCACTATTTTGCCAACTCGG
>CAJXXO010000102.1 GCA_913062655.1 uncultured Bacteroidota bacterium
ATCGGTCGGTGGCTGGGTGATCCGCTGCTAGGCAAAGCGGCCTTCGATGCGCAATTGACAGGACAAGGCTTTCAGAAGGAAAACCTCGATGCTGATGTGACCACCAATATCCAGTTGTTGGAGCTAAATGGCTACCCTTACCAAAATGTAACCTTTACCGGGAACCTCCGCCAGCAGGTATTTGATGGTGAATTGAATGTAAAGGACCAAAACCTGGTCCTATCCTTTACCGGTCAAATGGACCTGAATAAGGAGCAGCCTTCCTTTGACGTAGAAGCTGACATCGGCTTTGCACAGCTACGTCCATTGAATATCACCGAGGAAAATGTAAAGCTACAAACGAAAGTAAACGCCCAATTTACCGGTTTGAACTTGGACGACCTCGTTGGGCACGTACAGATGCAGCAGACCAATATCTACGCCAATAACCGCTTTTTTCCGATCGGTAATGTGGAGTTACTCTCGGAAAACTATGCGCTTGGCAAACGCATTACCCTCAACTCTACCCTGGCCGATGGGATGATCGATGGGCAGTTTCAAGTGTCTGAGCTCGGTCCTACTTTCCTCAACTTCTTGTCGCAATACTACCCTTCTGTGCTCAACTATACCGAGGCGACTGCCTCAGCACAGGATTTCTTCTTTTACCTGGATGTAAAAAAAGGCAGTCAGCTCACCGACTTGTTATTGCCAGACATTCGTGGACTGGCCGGTACCAGCATTAGCGGAAATTTTAACAGCACCAATCATCACATCATTGCCACCATTGATATGCCCAACATCTCCTACGGTGATTACCGTGCTGATCAGTTTCATATCGACATGGAGTCAGATGCGGATACCTTTCATTTTGATGTTATTGCCGACAAGCTCTACCTGGACAATGGGTTGAGTGCCACTCACCATTTAAAGGGCAAAATATTCAATGATAATGTTTACTTCAATCTGGAAGTATATGAAGACTCCCTGCTCAATGAACTGTTTGCCAATGCCGTACTGACCAACAAGGGAGACTCTTTATCCCTAAGTCTACTGAGCTCTCGCCTGCTGGTAGCCGGAGAAGAGTGGTTTATTAATGAAGAGAATGAAATCCGCTATTACGACAACAATCTCTTCGCCAACAATATTGAATTGGAAAGCGGCCGGCAGCACATCACCTTGACCAGCCACTTAAATGATCAGGGCAACACCAACCTGGATGCGACCTTTGAAAAAGTGGAATTGGATGGTTTGATGCGCATCATTCAATACGATGATTATTCCCTTGGGGGCCAAATAACGGGCACTGCTAGCATGACGGACGCCTTGCGTGCCAACAATGACATAAGTAGTGCGATCACCATCAACGATTTCACATTGGATGGTGACACTATGGGTAACCTGACGGCTGATGTGCGTTACCATCTGGGAGAGAATCGATTTACACTCGCCTCTGATCTAGCGGCAGTTACCGGAGGCGATTTCAGTTTGCGTGGCGATTACAATTTTGAGGAAGAGGCAGGCATGCAGTTTAAGCTATTGGCGAGAAAGGCCCCTTTTGAATTGGTGGAGCCCTTCCTCGTTGGGGTAGCTTCAGAATTGGAGGGTTTGATCGATGGTGAAGTTGATTTGTATGGCTCTGTAGATGATCCGCACTTTGAGGGTGACCTTCTGGTCAATGGTGCAGCACTTACAGTTGATTATCTCGGCACGCGCTACTATTTAGACCCTGTGCCGATAGACTTTACCGACAAGTCCATCTATGTAGAAAACACCAAGCTATTCGACAATTCAGACAAGAAAAAGGCTACTACCGCTGATTTGGGTGGAGAGATCAACTTCTCTGACTTTACAGACTTCACTTTCCAGGACTTTTATGTCTACACCGATCCGAACTTCCGCTTTATGGAAACCACAGAGGAAGAAAACGAACTCTTCTACGGCCAGGCCTATGGAAAAGCCATCGTGCTGATCAATGGCCCAATCGAAAATATGGACATCTATGTCAATGCCAAGTCTGATCCGAACACATCCGTGGCCATTCCTATCGTGTACGATACCGATGTCTCGCAATATGATTTCATTGAATTCATTGACCGTACCACAGATTCTGTTATCAAAAATCTGGAAGCACAGAGCTACACGGGCCTCAACCTGACCATGGACCTCGATGTAACCACCGATGCAGAAATGAAAATCATCTTTAACCAGCAATCGGGGGAAGTGATCCAGGGACGAGGGGAAGGTAATCTGAAACTCAAAATTGACGCAGCCGGTAATTTCGAAATGTATGGCGATGTGACCATTAAAGAGGGAGATTACCTCTTCCGATTGCAGGACGTCATCAGTAAGCGATTTATGATTGAGGAGGGAAGCACCATCAGTTGGTCGGGTGACCCCTATGATGCTAACCTCGACATTACAGCCATTTACAGACGAAAAGTAGCCCGTTACGACCTGGTGAGTGACCTGGAAAATGAATTATCGCAAGCAGAGATCCAAAACCTGAAGCGCCCCGTCAATGTAGACCTCGACCTGACCATGCGTGGTTCTTTAAACAGCCCCGATATCAGTTTTGACATCAATGTCGCTAACCAGGATGCTAACCTGACAAGTGTGTTTACGAGTCGTTTGCAGGAAGTAAAACAAAATGAGACCGACCTGAACAAGCAGGTATTTGGTTTGATCATGTTTAATCAGTTCTTACCGCCTGAATTGTCCGGATCTGGCAACACCGACCTCATTGCCAGCAGTACCAGCACGGTTACAGAGTTCCTGACCAATCAGTTGAATATCTACTTCAACGATTGGCTGAGCAAGTACGACATTTCGGTCAACTTCGACTATCGTCAGTACGACCTGGCAGAGGAGGAAACAGAAAGTTTGCGGAGAAACGAGCTGGAGTTGGAGCTCAACAAGAAAATTGGGCGCCTCACGATCAATGTAGGGGGTAATTTCGACTTTGGCAGCAACGAAAATGTAGCCGGACCGACCACTAATAACCTCTATGGTGACTTCTCCGTGGAATATGCACTGACAGAAGACGGTAGAGTGCGTGTACGCGGCTTCCGGGAGACGGATTACGACATTTTTGCGGAAGATTATAGGGGAAAAGCCGGTGTGGGTATCAGTTTCCGCAAAGAATTCACCCGATTTAGTGAGTTATTCGAAACGACAGCAGCGAACGATCCACCACCTAAAGAAAAGGAAGTATCGCAAACAGAAGAGGAAAAAGACGAGACCGACCCTACGCCACCAGAGCCGGATCTAAGCCCCGAACCCGGTCCGGAAACACCGGATGGGCCTCAGTTTTTTGATTAACTATCTATTATTTTGATGTATTTCATATATGCCCCCACCAAATAATCTCATTCTGCTCCATGGTGCACTCGGTTCGGGTGAACAGTGCCAAGCGTTCGCCAACGTCCTTTCTTCGCAATTTCGCGTACACCCCATTACCTTTTCTGGTCACGGTGGGCTACCGATTACACAACCTTACCGTCTGCCGCAAATGACGCTGGATGTTTTGCGCTACCTGGACGAACAACAGATCGATCAACCCAAAGTGTTCGGCTACAGCATGGGTGGGTATGTGGCCGCCTACATTGCCCTGCACCATCCCGACCGGTTTTCTCACATCACCACGCTTGGAACCAAATGGGACTGGACCCCGGAAACGGCTGACAAAGAAACACGTATGCTGAATCCGGATGTCATAGAAGAGAAAGTACCGCAGTTTGCACGTATGCTCGAACAACGTCACCGCCCGGAGGATTGGCGGAAAGTGTTGGAGTATACGGCTGACTTTATGTACAAGCTTGCCAACGGTATGGCATTACAACAGTCTGATTTTGAAAAGATTACTACCCCCATGCTGATTCTGAGGGGCGATCAGGATAATATGGTCACCGAAGTCGAATCGAAGCAGGTAGCCAGATGGCTGCCCAATGGCAACTTTCAAACCCTACCGGATACACCTCATCCTATTGAGAAGGTAGATTATGGGAAGCTATTGGATGTAGTGAGATCAGAAGTACTGTAGATTCCGGCTCAAACTTCTAGAGGGTAACCTTTTTAGGTGCCTCCCTACTTATTCTTTTTCAACTGCAGCTCCACATCACGGAGGATCTCATGACCGCCAAATTCACGCTTGGCTTGTAGGTACTGCTCATTGTGCTTATTCGGTGGAATCTCAATCGCTACATTCTCTACGATCTCCAGGCCGTAGCCTTTGATGGCGATACGTTTCTTCGGATTGTTGGTCATAAAACGGATCTTGCAGACGCCCAGGTCACGCAGGATCTGCGCACCAATGCCATAATCCCGCTGGTCTTTCTTGAAACCCAGCTTCTCATTGGCTTCATAGGTGTTGTAACCTTCTTCCTGTAGTTTGTACGCCTTCAGCTTGTTGAGCAGGCCAATGCCCCGCCCCTCTTGGTTCATATACAGCACAACCCCCTTGCCCTCACGGTCAACCATCTGCAGGGCGTGATGTAACTGATCACCACAATCGCAGCGCATGGAGCCCAATACATCACCGGTAAGACAAGAACTGTGTACACGCACCAAGACCGGTTCATCTTTCTCCCACTCCCCTTTTACCATAGCCAAATGGGCCATGCCGGTGGTCGTTTGGGTATAGGCCACCAATTTGAAGTCACCGTACTTGGTCGGCATTTGCACCTCTACTTCTTTCTGGATCAGCGTTTCGTGCGTCAGGCGATAAGCCACTAAGTCTTTGATGGTAATCAATTTGAGATCGAACTGATCGGCTATCTTACGGAGCTCTGGCATCTTGGCCATAGTCCCATCCTCGTTCATGATCTCTACGAGCACGCCAGCGGGCTGGAAGCCTGCGAGACGGGCCAGGTCAATAGCCGCTTCGGTGTGGCCGGTCCTGCGGAGTACGCCCCCCTTGCGGGCACGTAAGGGGAATATATGTCCTGGTTTGCCTAGTTCTTCCGGCTTGGTGTTGGGATCGACCAGGGCACGGACCGTTTTGGCACGGTCGCTGGCAGAAATACCGGTAGTACAGCCATGACCGATCAAGTCCACGGAAACGGTAAAGGGCGTAGCATGCAGGGAGGTGTTGTCGCTGACCATCATTTCGAGGCCGAGTTCATCGCAGCGTTCCTCTACCAATGAGGCACAGATCAGCCCACGGCCATGAGTAGCCATGAAGTTGATCATCTCCGGAGTAACCATCTCGGCTGCCCCGATGAAATCCCCCTCATTCTCGCGGTCTTCGTCATCCACTACGATGACCAGCTTGCCATTGCGAATGTCTTCCAGTGCTTCTTCGATGGTGTCTACCGGCACCGAGAGGTGCGTGTGGTTATGCTCGCTCATGCCCTATTCCCTTGAAAGTGCAAAAGTACACTTTGTTTACCGATGGAAACGAAAATGGGGAAACGGAGTTCAAAAAGGAATAGGGGGAAAGATGAATTCACTGGTAAGCCTCGACACGATTAATAGAGAAAGCAAAGCTACCCCTGTTTCCCTGATTAAACTGACGAATATCATCAACTTTTACCGGGTAATACCCTAGCTTTTCACTACCATTCGCCTCGATGCATGTGCGTGTGTAGATGTGTCGAGTGGAGCATTGAGACGTGTGTGATTGTTCTTTCACTTTAAAGCACTGATCATGCAAGCTTCACAACGCAACCTCGCGCTGAACTTTGGTTTTGGTGCCATTCTGGGCGCCTCCATTGTCATCGGATTGGGCATGCTGGCACTTCAGCATCGCCTGGATCCAACATTTATCGTCTATTTTTCACTGGTGCCGTTTTTCCTGTTTGCCATCGGGCTTTCCGGCATCATTCTCCATTACTTTGATACCCACTTCAAGCTCGATAGCCTGACGTATCCGCTCTTTATTGGTGGACTGTTCGTCATACTGCTTCTACTGCACGTCTTCTTTGTGCTGCCTGCAGTTTGTCCGGGATTTCCGGTGTAGATCATCCTAATGGGTGAATTCCTCCACCGCTGCGGCCGCACCGAGTATAGAAGCCTTGTTATCCGGTAGGGCGGATACCAATAGTGGGATTTTGTCTTTGTAAAGGTATAATACAAACTCCTCCATGTAATCTTTAGCCGGTTTAAGTAGCAGGTCGCCTGCATTGGCCAATCCACCGAGGAAAAAGATCGCCTCCGGGCTAAAATAAGCCGCTATTTCAGCCATTTTGCGCCCAATGATAGCGGCAGTATAGTCAAACGCCTTCAGCGCAATCTCATCACCCTGTTGGGCCGCTTCAAAAACCTGCTTGGAAGTGAGATTAGCGGGGTCAATGTGTTGCAGACTTGAAGTCGCCCCCGGACGAGCCAGGAGTTCAGTGATGGTCTCTTTCAGTCCGGTAGCCGAAGCATAGCGCTCAAAGCATCCCTTTCGTCCACAGTTGCACAGTCGGCCTTCCGGTATCGCCAGGGTGTGCCCCACTTCACCAGCCATGCCATCGTGCCCGATCAATAGCTGGCCATTGACAATAATACCCGCCCCGATACCGGTGCCCAAGGTGATGACGATGAAGTCCTTCATGTTCTTACCGGCACCGTACTTCAGTTCGCCTAGTGCAGAAGCATTGGCGTCATTGTTGACCACCACCGGTACACCAAAGCGCTGGTGTACCATTTCCTTCAGGTTGATAAGGCCTTTCCAGGGCAAGTTGGGCGGACTCTCCATACACCCGGTATGGAAGTTGGCATTCGGGGCGCCAATACCCACGCCCAGCAGCTTAAGGTCCTGTTGGTCCAGTTGTAGCTGAATGATCTGCTGAATGGTATTCATCAGCACGCGGACATCCGGGTAACGTTTGGTTGGCAGTCGCTCCTGCCAGATTACCTCTCCATCCGCCACCAGTCCGAAGTCGGTGTTGGTACCGCCAATATCAATGCCTGCAATAACTCCTCTCATGTCCAGTGGGATTGGGGTCGTAAAGGTAAGGGATGGGCCGAATTAGCCATAGGTTTTCTTTGGATTGAAAATATGACCTTCCTTAACACGCTGGTATATCCCTTTCTTTGTGGTTATCATTGCAGTAATGATAGTACAGGACTAACCCATCTATTAATATGACACTTCGCCTACTTTGGGACTTCCGCGGACCGAACGCGCAAGGCATTGCCGAACATTTTGTCAATCACCTGCGCACTTATGCACAGCGCCATGAATTGGAGGACCCACCAATGGGTGCATTGGAAAATCGACCCGGTTGGTGGTCGGCTTATTTGGAGGCTCCTGAGGCTGACTTTCCAGAACTGAAAAAACACCTGAAACCACACCGTGTGATACAGGTCACAGATGAATGACGGGGGCAACGAATCTATCCTCTCTGCGACAGGGGCATACCTACGGCATGCCAATATCCATAATCTACTAAAAAGTCTGTCCCGCTGAGACATTTGTTTACGCAGCTCCCTGCTGGCCAATTCAAAGAGGATGCCCAGTCCCGTTGGGACGAGCAATCGGTAGCTAGGAAGATCATCGTTGTAGGCTGTGCCATTAGGTACAGCGCTAGAGAGGAATTGGATGGTGGGGTAACCCATTAAAAATGCTGTGATATATCTCGCAAAGTGTCGATAAGGATGTAAAATCGCAATTCGTATACCGCCATTCTTCTATCTTTGCGCGCGTTATGTTCAATGGCAAGAAAGTAGTGGTCGTATTGCCGGCCTACAACGCAGAGAAAACCCTGCGACAGACCTATGCGGAGATTCCCTTCGACATTGTGGATGATGTGGTGCTGGTAGATGACGCCAGTAGCGACCGCACCGTGGAGGTCGGACAAGAGCTGGGGATCCAGCACATTATCAAGCATCCGCAAAACCGTGGCTATGGGGGCAACCAGAAGAGCTGCTACAATAAAGCGCTCGAAATCGGGGGGGATATTGTGATCATGCTCCACCCGGATTATCAATACACGCCCCATCTTATTCCGGCTATGGCCAGCATCATAGCGCAAGATCTTTTTCCAGTCGTATTGGGCTCGCGCATCCTGGGCAATGGAGCCCTGAAAGGCGGCATGCCAATTTACAAGTACATCGCCAATCGCTTGCTCACCTTTACCCAAAACCTGCTGGTCAATCAAAAGCTATCGGAGTACCACACCGGCTACCGCGCCTTCTCCAAGGAGGTGCTGGAATCGATCAACTACGAAGTAAATAGTGATGACTTTGTCTTCGACAATCAAATGTTGTCACAGATCATCTATGCCGGTTTTCCCATTGGAGAGGTGACCTGCCCGACCAAATACTTCGAAGAGGCCTCCTCGATCAATATTCCCCGCAGCATCAAGTACGGCTTAGGCGTATTGCAGACTTCCGTCATCCATCGTTTGTGTAAATGGGGGTTGTGGAAGAGTAAACTGTATAGGAAGTAGAGGGTAGAGAGTATTTAGTAGTGAGTAGTTAGAAGTGAGTAGTTAGTAATTAGTAGTTAGTAGTTAGTAGAGGGTGGTTAGTATATC
>CAJXXO010000103.1 GCA_913062655.1 uncultured Bacteroidota bacterium
GGGGGCGCTGGAATTTGGAGCCTGTGCCACTACAGCAGCAGAAAACACCAATCCTACCGCGCCTCGGGTGTACCCAAATCCAACGCAAACCGGCCTATTATCGATTGATGGTCTTTCGGGTCGGTGGTGGTATACCTTGTATCAACTTGATGGAAAAATAATAGATCAGGGCTATGGAGCCGGCAGAAATACGATCAAACTCCACCACAAGCCGGGGGTCTATTTGCTGCAGATCAAAAGCGAGGAGCGGGTATTCACGAAGCAGATTATCATCCTTTAGCCGGCCAGATTAATGCCCTCCAGGGTCAGCCAGATGATCACCACATAGCGCAATCCTTTGCCGACAAACATCCACCAGGCCGTTAGGCCGAGGGGTGAACGGACAAACCCCAGCGCAATGGCCATGGGGTCACCAATAATAGGCAGCCAGGTGACCAGGGCAAATATGGGTCCGTAGCGTTGTGCCTGCCCCATAAACCGCTCCACCTTGTGGCGGTCGGTGCGCAGGTATTTGGTGATCCATTCCCACTTACCCAGATAGCCCATACCATAGCTGAGCATTCCTCCGGCCCAATTGCCGATAATCGCAAAAATCCATAGCTGCAGCGGATCGTAACCACCAACGATCATGGCCGCCAGCAGCACGTCTGAGCTAAAGGGCAAGATGGTAGCCGCAAGAAATGCCGCCAACAGCAAGCCCCAGTAGCCATATTCCAGTAACCCTTCCACGGCCGAAAGCTACGGGCTTTTCTTTGTCAAATAGTAGTCAAATTACCTCAAGATGCATCGAAGTTTGTTCTTCATTCATTGATGAATGGTAATTTAAAGGTATGCGAAAACTATACTTTATCCTTTTTCTGTTTATATCTCCTTCCGTCTTTGCACAGTGGAATACCTATTGCCCCAACGGCTTTACGAATGGTGCAGTGGTTCAACTCACCCCTCACAAGGGCAGTATTTATGCCACGGGGCTGTTTGACCGACTGTGCTCCAACCAGGTCAATTACTTGAGCCGCTTGGATGCTGCAGGCAATTGGCAAAGTGTTGGCCTGGGATTGCCGGGTGCAGGGCATGCCATCACAGAAATCAACAATGCGTTGTATATCGCTACCTACAATTTCGGTAGCCGCATCAATTTTATCTATCGTTGGAATGGCAGCACCTTATCCATCCTAGGGGATACCCTCTTCTACGATGGTCCTTTGAACAACAGCTCGCGATCGGCCAATGTGTACGACATTATCGACTACAAGGGCACCATTGTAGCCGCAGGAGAATTCCACCGTGTAGGTGCCGATACGGTGAATGGCATCATACAATGGGATGGGCAGCAATGGCAACCCCTGGGAAAAGGATTGTCCGGTTCGCTGGTAGCGGCCTACAATTTCAGGTTTCCTCACCAACTATTAGTGTGGGATGACGATTTGTATGTGGTGGGCAATTTTACCCATGCCGGGGATTCGTTGGTCAATGGGGTGGCCCGTTGGGATGGCCAAACCTGGCATCCGGTAGGGGCTGGTTTTGACGAAACCGTATACTGCCTGGGGGTTTACCAGGATACCTTGTACGCAGGAGGGCAATTCAATAGTAGTGGCGGCCATACCACCCGAATCATCGCGAAATGGAACGGTACATCATGGGAAGAACCGGGCTTTGGGCTGACTTTGTTTGGTGGCGCTCCGTTCGTCCATACACTGGAAGTATTTGAGGATAAGCTGTTTGTCCTTGGTGCTTTCAATGAAGCGGCTACACCGCAAGGGGATGAAGAAGTACACAATATACTGGCCTTTGATGGACAACAGATAGATGACCTGGATGGAGGCCGACCGGGCACCAATTTGGAGGCCATTATTCCTTATGACGGGGGCTATTTAATAGGTGGCTACCAGGGTCCGGTTGGCACCCTGCACGTGTACAAGCCCATACCGGCCGGACAGGCTGCACCCCGGAAGGCCTTGCACTGTAGCCCTAATCCGGCTAGTACCTACACCTATTTACCGGTTGATCAGTCTATTGAGTGGGTCTCAATGGCAAATAGCCGTGGACAGTCCATTGCTGTTGATTGGGAACCGGGATCAAACAAAGTGTCTTGGCCTACCCTACCTGACGGTATCTACTTTTTGCAGTGGAGCGCGAATGGCACTTCTTTTCAGCAATCGATATCGATTCTATCCTCTACTCCATAAATTGTCGCCAATAATCTGCTGCACCACAGCGTCTTTGTGTTGCCGCGCAACAGGGACCTTATGGGGTCCGATCAGCAATTGATTGCCTTCCAGTGCATCTACCTTTTCCGTATTGACGATATAACTTCGATGGGTACGCAGGAAGGTATCCGGCAATTGGGCCTCCGCTTGCTTCATAGAAAGCAATACCAGGTGCCTGGCTTGCTCGGTGTAAATTTGCAGGTAGTCTTTCAGCCCCTCCACAAAAAGCACCTCTTCAAACCGGATTCGGATTACTCTGTGATCCTCTTTGACAAAAAAAGCATTCGATGGCTCACTATGGGTATATCTTGCCTTCGCTTTTTCTATAGCCTGCAGAAAGCGGGCCAGCGAAATAGGCTTGAGTAGATAGTCTACCACATTCAGTTCGTAGCCTTCCAAGGCATAATCGCGATAGGCGGTGGTCAGTATCACCAATGGAGGGTCTGTCAGTGTACGCAGCAACTCCAAGCCTGTCATTTGCGGCATGTTAATATCCAATAGCAGCAGGTCGACATTCTCCGCTTGCAATAGGCGCATCGCCTCCACCGCACTGGCACCTTGCCCCACCAGCGTCAGACTGGGTGTTTGTGCTACATAATCGGCCAATCCTTCGCGGGCCAGCGGTTCATCATCTATGACAAGGGTGCGCATGGTTCTACTTTTTCATGTAGAGGTACTTCCATAATCACTTTAAAGCTACCGTCTTTAGCCGCAGTAGTAAAATCATGTTGATTCGGATACAACAATTGCAAGCGTTGCTGCAGATTTTGAAGGCCTACACCCGACTTCTCCGTCTTTGGCTGGGGTTGAAAGTCGTTTTCCACCGAAAAGGTAAACCGGCTGCCCGTAAGGGTGGCTTTGATGGTGACATGAAAAGGTTGTCGACCACTCTGCCGGCCAAATTTGAAGGCGTTCTCGATTAAGGGCTGCATCAACATGGGTGCTATCTGCCAATGCGCGCCATTGGAGGGCCATTCTACGGACAAGTGCATGCTCTCCCCCATTCGCACTTGTTCTAATTCGATATACTTTTTTACGTAAGCCAACTCTTCCTTCAGGTCTATCTTGTCGTCTTCCGTGCCATAGAGCTGATGGCTTAGCATATCAGAAAACTGCATCAGCAAATGCTGCGCCTGCGCTGGGTCTTTTTGAATGAGAAAATAAATCGAATTGAGGGCATTGAAGAGAAAGTGAGGGTTCACCTGTTGCCGGAGAAAATTGAGCTGCGCTTTGAGATGGGCTTGCTTCAATTGTTCCTGGTGCACCACCGACTGCCGCCATAGTCGATAGAGCGATCGCACCTCCAGGGAAATGGATACAATGGCGGTGATGACCAACGTGATGGCAATGTTTTGCGGATACGAATGTCCTTCCGTGTAGGCGGGAGGTAAAACCTGTTTGTGCAAGAAGGTGATGACGACAATTACGATAACCGAATAGACTAGCTGTGCCGGAAACTGCAGTAACACCCGGAGCAAATTGTTGGACCCCCAGGGGTAGCGCAGGTTAACCCAATTGCGGATGGCCAATGCCCCGGCAAAGACAAAAACGGTAACCACAAAGGAAAAAGCGATAGATATCCAGAGGTCTAACCACACGTGACTTTCATCAAGCAGGGGTTGCCCCAGCATCAGCCGGGAACTAAAATAGAGTATGGGCGGCACCAGCGTAACCCCAAGCACCAACCCCGCCAGCCACCGAGGGATAAGGGCCTTCTTCATGCCCCCGGTTTTTTTGCCGCCAGGCGCTCCCTTACCAGTCGCTTGGCTTCCTTCCAATCGATCGTGCTTTGGGTATCAAAGCCAAACCCGGTAAAACGAGTCGCCAGCTTGCGGGTGTCGGGCATAGCAGCCTTGTGTGCCCCAGCATGCATGAAGGCCAGCATATGCTCGCGGCTCTCCCACAGGGTCATCGTGTAGGCGTGAAATAAAGGGTCTATACGCTGTTTGACCTCAAGCACTCCATCGGCCTTATGTACTTGTGCGTTGATACGACTGACGTGCTTCATAAAGGCCGGGTAATGGATCAATGACTTCACTCGAAAATAGGTAATAGAGAGATACATGGTCGTAGATTGTTTGGTCAGAAATAAATCCGGTACTGCGGCACGATGAAAAGGCCGAGCTGATTGATCAGCCGCTGTTCATTCAGGTTGGGGTCATAGCGATAGAAGAAAGGATTGGCCCGATTGGTCACATTCTGAAACATGATGCGCCACTCCTGGGTGATCTTTTCCCCAACTGATTTGAATCCCAGTTCAATATCCGCCCGGAAGTAATTGTCGAACTGGCCGGTAAATCCTTCTTCGTATTGATACACGGCTGCCCCGGCTGCTGCAGAGGCTTCCGGATCGATCGGCAGATAGCGTCCACCCCCGGCCCAGGTAAGCTTACCATCCAATTGCAGGTAGTGCAGCGTCTTCCGATTGTTGCGGTTTTCCTCCCGGAAAAGGGGAAACTCTTTACCCCCCAACACATTCACTACAAACCGGGTATTGAATGCCGTGGGAAAGGAGGTCCCCTCCACATTTTCGTATTGAGAATCGAAGACCGACACGGTGGCGAGGTAGTACAGCCCTTTTTGCATAAACTGCTCCAGGGTAAGCTCCACGCCATAGTTGTGGCCCGTACCGGCATTGGTGTAAAACTCCAGTGAATCGGGGTAAAATTGCGGTGGCGCACCAAAGTTGATGAGCGACACGGAAGAAGGTGTGGTCGACACCGGAATATTGGTAAGTCGCTGATAATATGCTTCCGTCTTCAGGCGCAAACTTGGGGTAAAGAAGTGATCGTACCCCACCACAAAGTGATCCGAGAGGGTCGATTGCAGGTTCCGGTTAGCCGCTTGGTATATCCCTTCCGCATTTTGGTATTCCATAAAGTATACCATCAGCGGCTGTGTTTGGCTGTGGCGCCCATAGGCGAGGTTGACTTGCTGCTTATCATTGAGCTGATAGGTCATGCCAAGGCGGGGTTCCAGTGTAAACTGTTCATGTAAGGCAAAATAGACCGCTTGCATTCCGGTAGTCAGTTCCAGCTTTTCGGTTATCCGGTAATTCCACGTGGCATACGGCTGCAGCAGATGCGTACCATTATCTTGCTCCAGTACAGTGGTAAAATCTGCCTCTTGATTGTACCGGTATTCACTGCGCAGGGCATAGGTCTGGTACTTGTAGATGGCCCCCACTTGTAAGGTACTACGAGCACTGAATTTTTGCTTGAAAAAACCATGGGCAAATAGGGTGCTTTCGCTGTTCTCTTCCTCACCGAAGCGACCCGGAATGCGCTGTGGCAATTGCAGGGTATCTATCAAATTGTTATTGGCAAAGTAGGTGCCTGCCAGGGTTACACTGGTGTAGGCATTCTTGCCTAGCAGTAACTTGTGGTTAAGCCCCAATACGCCCAATCGCGTTTGGTTGTAAATATCGAGGTTATCGTCTCCGTACAAGGACTCGGCATCGGTTGTATCAATCTCGCTGCCTAGCAGTTCGATATAGCTGGTGCCCCCGAGCCCGAACAGCGAAAAGCTACCCACTTTCGTCTGTGGCAGGTCTAGCTTAAAGGTCACATCCTGGTATTCCGGCACGGCTGCTCCGGTACCGAAGTTGATCCCCAATGCCTTAAATACCCCCAAGGTGCTGTAGCGGTAGTTCACCAGGTAGGAGGCACGACTGTCTTTGTGTAACGGTCCTTCTGCCCCTCCTTCGAAGCCATTAAAACCCACCTGCGCCATAAATTCATGCTGATTGGGATTGCCCTTGCGCATATTGAGGTCGAACACCCCTGCCAAAGCATTCCCATACATAGCCGGAAAAGCCCCTGTATAAAAGGCGGAATTGGCTAACACATTGTTGTTGAGCATGCTCACTGGCCCCCCGGTAGCCCCAAATTGCCCAAAGTGGTTGGGATTGGGGATGTCCACGCCTTCAAACCGCCACAACAAACCACGGGCGGAGTTGCCACGGATCACGATATCGTTGACGGCATCGTTGGCTTGGGTGACACCGGCAAAGTTGGTAGCCATGCGCGCCACATCATTGCGGCTGCCCGCATAGCGTTCTGCCTCTTCTACCGAAAAAGAGCGGGCGCTTACCTTGGCCATCTCATTGAGCACACGGCCTTTGGGCTGCTCAGCCTCCACCACCACTTCATCCATCCTGGTAAAGGCTTCCTGGAGGGTGATCTGCAATACCAACTCTTTACCCCCCTGCACAAAGAGATTATCCATTGCCGCGGTCTCATAGCCTACGTAACTGACAATTAGCTGCTGCCGACCGGTTGGAATGCCGGTGAGTGTGAAATAACCGTCTATATCAGTGGTAGTCCCCAGCGCTGTCTGGCCGCCAATGGTGACTGTAGCATAAGGCAAGGGTTGCCTGGAGTCCGCATCCACGACTTGTCCGCTAATGGTTCCGGTGTTTCGGTTATGGTCTGCCCCGGCTGTCCAAGACAAAAAGAGAAGCAAGAGGGAGAAAAGTGTTTTCATGGGTCGTTTATTTTGATACTACGAAAGTCAGGCCCTACGTCCATTTTTTCCACTTTAGTAGAAGTTTGGCCCATTTGCATCGACCATTGGCAGGCAACGCTTCCCGGTTAGCTGACGTATTCCCCATAAAACCAATTATGAAACCTCTGATAGCCAGCATTCTACTCGTTCTACTTTGGATAGGGTGCAGTAAAAAAGACCCGCTACCTTTTTGTACAACCGCAACACTATCTTACAGCGGATCCTATGCCGCAGATGGTTGTGGATTTTGGATCACTATTGACGATACACGGTACAAACCCACCCATGAAGAGGCCATTCCGGATAGTTTCAAAACCAGCACCGTTCACACGGTAACGCTCAACTATTTTCCGGCTGATACCCTGTCCACCTTCCAATGTGGCTTTTCTGCTCCGCAGCAAGATGTGCCAACCCTCGAGGTAGTCTCCATAGAATAGTGGAGAAGGCGGGTGAACCTACGCTTCTTTTTCTTGTAGTTTTATAGCATGAAAAAGATGTGGATAGCCATTCTGTTGGGCGTTGTGCCTTTTTGGCTCTGGGGCCAGCCAACGGATTGTTCTCAGGGCCGGTACTTCAGCCCGATTTTTGGTCAAGTCAACGTGGACAGTGATATTCAATTTGGTGCCAACCTGCAGCCCACGCTGTTTAACCCCTTGAATGTGCAGGATCTCTTTCTGGATGTCTACCAACCCGGTGGCGACAACTTATCGCAGCGACCGCTTATCATCTGGGCTTTTGGCGGTGCCTTTGTCTTTGGCAGCCGCACCAATGGCGACATTGTGGAATTGGCTACCCAGTTCAGTAAAATGGGGTATGTCAATGCCGCTATAGACTATCGCCTTACCGGAGCACTGGCTTTCAATGGAAACGACTCACTTGCCAATGTAGCCGTGATCAAAGCGATGCACGATATGCGGGCGGCTATTCGATTCTTTTATAAGTCTGCCCAGCAAGGCAATCCGTACGGTATCGATACTAATCACATTTACATCGGTGGGGTGTCGGCCGGAGCCATCACCGCAGTACATACCGGCTACCTGAACGACCTATCGGAGTGGCCCCCGCAGGTAGATACCACCGGGTTTGGTGGCATAGCCGGCAACAGTGGTAACCCCGGCTACAGTGATGCGGTAGCGGGTATTATCAACCTGGCCGGAGGTATTGGAGATACCCAATGGATACAAGCCGGTGAACCCCCCATCTTGAGCATGCACGGTGACAAGGACGATGTGGTGCCCTATGGTACCGATACGGTAGATCTGTTCAACCTGGGGCTGCTGTTGCATGGCAGCGCTAGTGTGCATGAGCATGCGGTACGATTGGGGATGCGTTCCGAGCTGTATACGTATGCAGGAGCCGGACATGTGCCCTTTACGCAGAACAACGCACAGGGGCCCTATATGGATACCACGATCAACGAGATCAAAACTTTCCTCTATCCGCTGGTTTGTGGCAGTGCGCCACCGCTGGCCATCGACCCTACCCTGCCGGAAGCGCTTTCGGTGTTCCCTA
>CAJXXO010000104.1 GCA_913062655.1 uncultured Bacteroidota bacterium
GTCCCAACACAGTCAGGCAGCAGCAAAGGAGGCCTATGGTCAGCAGGTGGCGCATGGCGGTCAATCGGCCCTTGAAAGTAACAAATCTGTCTCGTTCATCGATTGTGGTATTGGGCAAATACCTGCACTACCCGGATTTCGTGGCTCTCCGGGGCAATGTGAATGGCCACCGCGGTATACTTGAATTGGGGAATTTGCAAGGTATTCCAGTGCCGTCTGGATTGCACCCAAGCCTTAACGATGGCATCTGCCAGGCTGCGGTAGGTGTAGAAGTAGTGGGTTTCGTATCGCTTCAGCCGGTCGTTCCAACGGTGGAGCCGGGCCGGTCGCTTCCAGAGTACATTCTCGCCCACTTTTACCAGTTGCCGGCCCCCATAGTACTCCACCCGGTCGAGCACATTGTACTTGTCGGGGATACGCTGGTAATGGCTGTTTTGCCCGTGAATGGACAGGTAGCGAACGTGGTCTCTGGCGGCATCTTGCAAAATGGGATCGTGAAATAAGGGAAACCGGCCCTCTGCTTGCCGCAGGCTGTCGATCTTCTGCTTGACTAGCTGCTCCAGATAGTGTACCTGCACGTGGTCGAAGTCGACCGTATCGACTGCACGAGGGGAGGAAGCCCAAAGAGACAAGGGCAGCAAAAAAATCAACCAGGCTATCTGATGCATGATTACCTAACGGCAAAGCCCATGCCAGCTAGTATATCAATCGGCTTGAAAAGTGATATCGTATTGAATCACATAGTGGGTATTGCGCGACTGGTAAGGGTTGGGCTCGAAGAAGGTTTCCTGCTCCAACTGGCCGTTTTCGTTGTAGGCAAAGAGCTGCTTGCGCAACACATGGCCCCCGGCATCCACCCATTCCTGCATCACCAGGTGGTCTTGGTCGTCATATTCGCTGCGCTGTTCCTGGTGGCGGCCTCCTTGTGCATCGGCATGGACCAATTTGACGATTCGTCCCTTCTCGTCCATCTCGTGGGTGCGTGTATACAAGAGCTGACCGGATTCGTCACGGGCTTCTGCAATGGTTTTCCCCGGCTCGTTGGTGATGGTCACCGTTTGGTTGATTTCGTCCGGATCGGCCGACCAAATGTGTTGCTCCACCACCTCGTCCTGGTCATTGTAGATGGTTGTCTCTTTCTTGGTCAAAGCATCAGATTCGTCAAAAAAGAGGTGCTCCTTCACCAAGCCGGCCTTGTAGTAGACAAATTGTTCTTTTTCCAGCAACACGCCCTCATCATCATACCGTTCGATGGATAGTGGATGGTCGTGTTCATCGAGCTGCGTCACGGTTTTATCCGCTGGTTCCTCACCGTAGTACAACGTCTCGGTTACGATGCGACTGGCATCATCATAGGTAGTGCGGGTAATGTCTTCACTCTCGCTCAGTGCATAAAAGAGCTTTTCTTCTACCACACGGCCCTTTTCATCATACGTGTATTCGTGGACCTCATCGGTGGAGCCATCCTCAAAGTATTTGACTTCTTTGGTCACGCGGCCCTCGCCATCGTAGAAGGTCTCGTGGTGCAGGTTCCCCTTGTCAGCCGGGGTTTCGCCAAAGGTGGAAATGGGAGCCATAAAGCTCCGTACATGTGCTACTTTTTTAGTCATAGGGTGTCGTTTTTACCAACCGCCACTGGCGCCACCGCCTCCGAAAGAGCCGCCACCGAAGCCGCCAAATCCACCACCGCCCCCAAAGGAGCCGCCACCGCCCCCTCCGAAGCCACCGCCCCACCAAATGGGGCCGGTGCGGTGATAGCCACGACCGGTGAAGTCTTCAGCATAGCGCCCTCTTCGCCTGAAGAAACCAAATAGGATGAAAAAGATGATCAACAGCGGAAACAAAGCCACCGGATTGAAGCCATCGTCATCCGATTTGACATCGTCTGCGGTAAACTCGCCACTCGCCAGCTTCATCATCACTGAAGTGGCAGCCGATAATCCTCCGAAGTAATCTTGTTTTTTAAAAGCCGGCTCCATGTAATTGCGAATGATCTCACCCGCCAGGCCATCGGTGATAACCGGCTCCAGGCCATAGCCGACTTGTATGCTGATTTTCCGTTCTGCCTCTGCCACCAATACCAGTGCACCATTGTCTTTACCAGCCCTTCCAATGCCATTTTTTTCGCCCAGGCGAATCGCATAATCGGACACTTCATAGCCGTCCAGGGTTTCAATGGTCACCACCGCGATCTGTGTGGAGGTGGTATCATCGTAGCTGACTAAGCTTTGGTTGAGGGCGCGCTCTTCGGTGTCGCCCAGCATATTGGCAAGGTCGTACACGAGGCGGTCGCCAGATAGGGTCGGAATCTCCGGCTGTGCTACCAGTAAGGCAGACAGTAACAGGGCCCCTGTGAGGAGGAGCGGTTTAATCGTCTTTGAAAGAAATGTCATCCGACAGTTCGTTTTTGTCGTCTTGCTGATACGGGAAGTGGGCTTGCAATGCCTCACCGGCCATAAGGATACCTTTGGCCAGCCCTTCGGTGAATTGGCCATCCTTGAAATGGCGGATCATTTCGTCCTTAATATGATCCCAAAAGCCATCCTCCACCACTTCGTTGATGCCTTTGTCTCCGATAATCGCCAACTGTCGATCCTCTACCGCCAGGTAGATCAACACCCCATTACGGAGTTCGGTCTTGTTCATGTCCAGCTTGTAAAAAAGAGCCACCGCTCTGTCAAGCGGTTCCTCCTTTACGGTGTTTTCGATGTGCACACGAATCTCCCCGGAGGTTTGGTTTTCCGCCTCCTTAATGGCCGAAACGATGGTTTGGCGCTGTTCTTCGGTGAATAGATTTTTCGCGTTCGGCATTATTCATTGAATAGTTCGTCCACATCAACCTGGCCCCCTTCGGCTGCCTCTTCGTTTTCAAACAAGGCTTTTCGCTCGAAGCCAAATAGGCCGGCAAAGATGTTTTGTGGAAATTTTCGAATGTAGGTGTTGTAGTCACGTACGACCTCGTTGAAACGCCTGCGTTCCGTGCTGATGCGGTTTTCAGACCCCGATAGCTCATCTTGCAGTTTCAGATAGTTCTGATTCGCCTTTAGGTCGGGATAGCGCTCAAAGGAAGCGATCAAGCGTCCCAGGGATGAATTCAGTTGGGATTGGGCTTGCTCAAATTGTGCCATCTGCTCTGGCGTGAGGTTCTCCGCTGAGATATTGATAGATGTGGCCTTGGAGCGGGCTTCCGTCACCTGTGTCAACGTCTCCTGCTCAAACTCCGCATAGTTTTTGGCCACAGACACCAGGTTGGGAATCAGGTCGTACTTCCGCTGATAGACATTCTCAACTTGTGCCCATTGGGACTCTACACTTTCTTCTTTAGCCACCATATTATTGTAGGGGCTAACAAGTATAGAAATCAAAATAAGGGCGCCAACAATTACGCCTCCAATGACTAACCATTTTTTCATGGTACAATAGGTTTTTTTGTTGTTGTGAAGGTAAGGGGAATTGCCGACAATGCTTGTTGCCAAAGCCCTGTACTATGACCGAATGAGGCGTTAAAAAATTGTAAGGGCCTCCTTTCTACCTTTGTGAAAAATCGAATCGTATGCACAAACAAGTCGAAGCATTCAACACCTACCGGGAGCAGATGAATGAAGTGATCCTGGAGAAGAAGAATAAGGTGATCAATCGCCTGTTTAACCTCGATACCAACACCTATGCCGATGGGGCCCTGCCTACACGCACCAAAGAGATGCTGGGGTTGGTGGCCTCCATGGTGCTGCGTTGCGATGACTGTATCAAGTACCATTTGGGGAAATGCCATGAAGAAGGCATCACCACCGAAGAGATATACGAGATCTTTGCCATAGCCAACATAGTGGGGGGTACCATTGTCATTCCCCACACGCGCAGAGCAGCGGAATATTGGGCCGCACTGTCAGCGGGATAAGGGATTAATGGTAACTTTCCAGATGGATACTAAAGGGCACAATTATGAGTGAGGGCAACGATAAAAGACTGTTCCTATTGGATGCTATGGCGCTGATTTACCGCGCGTATCATGCCTTCGGGGCCATGCGAAAAAAGCGGGGGGTGGGTATGGTCAACTCCAAGGGAGTGGAGACCTCTGCTATGCTGGGCTTTACCAATACCCTGTTTGATCTGATCCAGCGGGATGAGCCGACTCACATTGCCGTAGTGTTCGACACTTTTGCCCCAACGCAGCGGTCGGAGGCGTATGATTTTTACAAAGCCAACCGCGATGAAACCCCGGCCGATATCATAAAATCCATTCCCTACATCAAAGACATTGTGAAGGGCTTCCGCATTCCGGTGCTGGAGTTGGACGGCTACGAAGCAGATGATATCATTGGCACCCTGGCCAGGCGAGCCGAAAAGGACAGCTATACCACCTACATGGTGACCCCTGATAAGGACTTTGGCCAGTTGGTAACGGATAAGATTTTTATCTACAAACCGCCTTACCAAGGCAAGGGTGGCTGGGAGAAGATCGGCCCCAAGGAGGTGATCGAAAAATGGGACATTGAGCACCAGGACCAGGTGATCGATGTACTCGGACTGATGGGCGATGCCGTGGATAATATCCCGGGCGTGCCGGGTGTAGGCGCCAAGACCGCTGCCAAGCTGCTGAAACAGTTTGGCTCCATCGAAAACCTGCTGGAGAAGGTAGACCAGGTGAAAGGGAAGCTCCAGGAGAAAATCCGCGATAATGCCGAGCAGGCACGCATCAGCAAAGAGCTGGCTACCATTGATGTGGAGGTGCCGATCGATGTGGACGAGGAGGAGTTGATCATGGAAGAACCAGACCGGGAAAAGCTGGCGGAACTCTTCAATGAGTTGGAATTTCGTACCCTGGGCAAACGTATTTTGGGCGACAACTTTGTCGTCACCCAATCTGAGGAAGGGCAAATGGATCTGTTTGGCCAGTCCAGTGGCGAGGGTAAGGTGGAGCTGCCCGATCTTTCGGGAGAAGCGAAGACTATCGAGAACACTGATCATGACTATAAACTGGTGGAAGGGGAAGCGGCTGTATCGAAGTTGGTGAAGGAGCTGACAAAGCAGCAGGTCGTCTGTTTTGATACGGAAACCACCGGTCTGGACCCTTTGACAGCCGAGTTGATCGGAGTAGCGATTAGCCACGACAAGCACAAAGGCTACTATATCCCCGTGTCTGCTGACCGGAAAGAAGCAGAAAAGCAGGTGCAGTGGCTACAGCCCTTGTTTGACAGCGATACAATCACCAAGGTGGCACAGAACATCAAATATGATATGCTGGTGCTGCAACGCTATGGCCTGCACGTCAAGGGGCCACTCTTCGATACCATGATTGCCCACTACCTGCTGGAGCCTGACCTGCGCCACAACATGGACTTCATGTCGGAGACCTACCTGGGCTACCATCCGGTCTCCATCGAATCGTTGATCGGGAAGAAAGGTAAGCAGCAAGGTAGCATGCGGGATGTGGACCTGGACAAGGTGAAGGAATATGCCGCAGAAGATGCTGACATTACTTTGCAACTGCATGATATTTTTGCGCCTCAGTTGGGAGCCGCTGAGGTGGAGGATCTGTTTACCAAAGTGGAAATGCCTCTGGTGCCGGTACTGGCGAAGATGGAGTTCGAGGGGGTTCGCATTGACAAGCAGTTTTTGAACGACTATTCCAAGCAGTTGGAGAAGGAATTGGGGGAGCTGGAGGAGAAGATTTACGAGGAGGCCGGCACGCAGTTTAACATCGGCTCACCCAAGCAACTGGGCGATGTGCTGTTCAAGAAAATGGAGATTCCCTACAAAGGCAAAAAGACCAAGACCGGCCAATACTCCACCAACGAAGAGGTGCTCAGCAAGATAGCTCCGGAGCATGCCATCGCTCAGTTGGTGCTCGACTACCGGGAGATTGGTAAGCTGAAATCGACCTATGTGGACGCTTTGCCTTCATTGATACTGGAAGAAACAGGCCGGGTGCACACTACCTACAATCAAGCGGTGGCCAATACCGGGCGACTCAGCTCGCAGAACCCCAACCTGCAGAACATCCCGATCCGTACCGAGCGGGGGCGCAAGGTGCGCCAGGCATTTATTCCCCGTGGGGAAGAGTATACATTGATGGCGGCAGACTACTCACAAATTGAATTGCGCATCATTGCCGCCTTGAGTCAGGATGAAAATATGATGACGGCTTTTCGCAACCAGGAGGATATCCATACCGCCACAGCCGCGAAAGTATTTGGCGTGAAGCCGGAAGAGGTGGATCGCAATATGCGCTCACAGGCCAAGGCGGTCAACTTTGGCATCGCCTATGGGCAAACCGCCTTTGGGCTGGGGCAAACCCTGAACATCAGCCGTACGGAGGCCAAGAAGATCATTGATGCCTACTTCGAGCAGTTTCCGGGCATCAAGCGGCACATTGACGATAGCATTGCCTTCGCACAACAACATGGCTATGCCAAGACCTTGCTGGGCCGCAAGCGGCAATTGAAAGACATCAATGCCAGCAACAATACGGTACGAGGCTTTGCCGAGCGCAATGCCATCAATATGCCGATACAGGGAACGGCTGCCGATATGATTAAGGTGGCGATGATTGACATCGACCGGGAGATGCAGAAGAAAAACTACCAATCCAAGATGATCATGCAAGTGCATGATGAACTGGTCTTTGACGTCTATAAACCGGAGCTGGAAGCGCTACAAGCGCTGGTCATTGACAAGATGAAGAATGCGGTACCACTGGAGGTGCCGATCGAAGTGGAAGTCGGTACCGGTGAGCATTGGCTGGCTGCGCATTGATTAGTTGAAAGTTTAGAGCTTCGCCTGCCGTATCCGCCAGAGGCGGAGAAGGCAGGTTCAAAGTTTAAAGTTCAGGGTTCAACGTTCAGAGTTTTGACCTATCCCTGAATACAGTTGACCTTTTTTAGGGGGAGAGAGTGGATGCGGTGTGGGTCGAGAAGGCTGCGTATTGCAGTGGGCCAAAATAAAAGGGGCGACCATTTCAGTCGCCCCATCCCTAAACTGCCATTGGGAAACCACTAAATCTTTATTGATACATCAGCTTCTGCGTTAGCATGGTGCGATCGCCCACTACGTTGAGCAGGTAAATGCCACGGTCAAACTGGCTCAGGTCAAGCTGCACCGGCTGATACGCCAGGTCTTGTGTCGTGGTCTGATATACCACTTGGCCATTCATACTCATTACGGATACATTGAAGTTTCCTGTGGTTTCCTCCGCATTATCGAGGGTGATATTAAATTGTCCGTTAGAAGGGTTGGGATATACTTCGAGGGCCAGGGTGCTGTTCATAACTGCTGATTGGGTTTGCAGCATGTCTGCTACCGTTACATAACTCTCGTCAATGATCAGGTTCTGGTGATTTTGCTGCAAGCTGTAAACCATCTGATCGACCTGTTCCTGGGTAAATTGTGAGCGGCAGTAGCTTGGCGCGTAAGACATGATATTCTCTACATCCGGTTGATAGGGCTGCCCGTTGGGGTCCAATTCGTTGCCGGTATACTCACAATCACCATTTACCAATCCGGTTAATTTCGGGTCGGCCGGAGTGTCACAGATCAAATCGCCTTCCTGCTCACAATTGCTGCCATCTACCAATTCATTTGAGCCTGAAGAAAAACCGTGGGTATGCATCAGCGATAAGTAGTGGCCAATCTCATGAGCTAACGTTGAACCATTACCTGCACAGCCTTTGGCCATGAA
Organism: uncultured Bacteroidota bacterium; assembly: GCA_913062655.1. Taxonomy (GTDB): domain Bacteria; phylum Bacteroidota; class Bacteroidia; order Chitinophagales; family S012-47; genus CAJXXO01. The sequence goes on from CAJXXO010000104.1 coordinate 7,679, forward strand.
GACACGATCCAAGCCGCTACCCGGCAGATGGGTGTAGCCACAAATGTTGCTGTTGGTGGTCGATACCGTGTTCGCGAAATAAATATTAAGCGCACCTTCTACATCATGGGTGCCCGCTAACAGAGTCTCGTCAGACTTGTGGTAGTCGAAAAAGCGATCACTGTCAATGAAGTTGATGGACTTATTGACGAGAAACTCAATATTTGCCGGAGCGTACAGGTCGTTTACCAGGTCAAGTTCTTCAAAAATGACTTGCTCATCGGTACCGCCTTTGCCTTCACTGTTGCGAATGATGTGGATCTGAACGGGAATGTCGAAGGATTGTGAGCGGTACTTTTCCGCATCATAGCGTTGTAATCCTTCTCGTAGTTCGTGGATCGCTTCCAGGTCGGCTGGCGTGACTTCCGTGCCGCAGAAGTCGTTGTTTTGTGCCGCAGCCATCATAGGCAGAAAGATGGCTAGTAGCGTGGTTTTCCAAAAGCGTTTCATCGTGGGGTATTTCGTGTATTAAATACACCCATTGATACGATGAGACGCCATATTGGT
>CAJXXO010000105.1 GCA_913062655.1 uncultured Bacteroidota bacterium
GTGTCTATGTCCTCTCCTTTGAATACACCAGCCGGCCGGGCCGCAATGAGATGGGAGAGATCGATGAGCGCCAACAGATAGAGCAACCGAAAAAGGCCTCGCTCTACCCCGATTTCGAGGGAAAAGCCCTGGTGGTGTTTCGCTATAAAGAAGAGCGGTACACGTTGGTGGTAAACGATTTTAAACGGTTGGAACCCCTCAATTATCCTTGATCTAAAATACGCAGGGTCGCCTCCTTATCGGCAGCCATTTGCGCAGCCAGCTCTTCCGGGGTGTCAAACCGCTTATCGCCTCGGATTTCCGCCACAATATCCAAGGTGAGCTCATCGCCATACAGGTTACCATTGAAGTCAAACAAGTTGACCTCAATGGCCTTTTCCTTGCCACTAAATGTTGGGCGATAGCCGATGTATAACATGCCTTTATACCATTGCTCGCCCACGCGAACCCGTGACGCATATATGCCGACACCGGGTATGATTTTGTGCTTATCTTCTACAAACAGGTTAGCGGTAGGATAGCCCAGTTGATTACCAATCTGGTGCCCCTTGATCACACGGCCGGTAAGCCGAAAGGGATGGCCCAGCAAGTGGTTGGCCTGCGTGATTTGCCCGGCCGAAATCGCTTCCCGGATTTTGGTGGAGCTTACCCCAACATCCTCAACAATATGCTTTTCGATCTCTTCAACGCGATAGCCAAACGCCCCGGCATATTGGCGCAGCGTTTCGATGTTGCCCCCCCTGTCTTTGCCAAAATGATGATCGTACCCTATGACGATTACTTTCGGTTGTATTTTATCGACCAGGAAGTGTTTGATGTAATCACGTGGTGACGTTTGGGCAAATGCCTTGGAGAAGGTGGCAATGATCATCTCATGGATGCCGTAATGGTCCAGCAGGTCGATTTTTTCCTGCAAGGTGTTGATCAATTGCAGACTGGTGTCATTGGGATTTAGCACCAGTCTTGGATGGGGGTGGAAGGTGAGTAAAATACTCTCGCCATCCATCTCACGGGCCATAGCATTGATGCGACCAATAATTTGCTGATGGCCCTCGTGTACCCCATCAAAGGTGCCAATAGTTAGTACAGGATTGCGAAAACGGGGCAGATCATCCAGGAATCGGTAAACCTTCATAGCGTCCTTCTTGCAGCGGGCAAAGGTAACATCTCACTGACGATGTTGTTGTCCTCATTTTCCTCATCCAGATCCACCTCTGAATGCACTTCTTCAATGGTCCCGTCCGGTTGGATTTGGTAGTACACCGATTTCACTGCGTGGTCGCTTCGTACCCACTGACCATCGGTAAAGGTGTATGTAAATTTCTCGGTCGTAACATTGCCGTTGGGAAAGAGGTGGCCCGTGAGTTTGGTATGCTTGTCGCCAACAATATTGGCAGCAAAGGGAATGCGATCGACCGGCTGAGCCAGCGTGTCAAAGGTGAGTAGGTAATACCGGTCGGAGACGTTAAATAAGGTGTCCAGGTAACTCTCCAAGACCACAATGGCGGTGGCCTGAGTGGTATCAAAAACATGGGCTACGCCATAGTAAGTGGCTTGTGTGTCGATGGTGGCTAGCCATTGGGTCGCCAGGGTAGGGCTTAGTGGACGCATTTGCCGGTAGTCGGTATTTTGCAGGGCGATTTCGTTCCAGTGATAGGGCAGGAGCACTGTCGGTAGCTGTTGGATATACGCAAGTGCAGTGCTGTCCGCAGTGGGCGAATGATCAGCCGCTGCCGATGAGTCTTCGGGAGAAGAGCAGGCCTGGCCAATCAGCAAAAGGACAAACGATAAACCAACGATGTGCTTCATGGTACCGGTTGTTGTTCGATCAAAGCTACCCAATTGTCTATGGTTTTAGCATCCGATAATTGGAAATGTCCCGATGCCGTCCGTTGCAAGTCGTGTAAATAGCCGCCCACACCAAGGGCTTGCCCCAGGTCATGCGCCAACGAACGAATGTAGGTGCCCTTGCTGCAATGGATGGTAGCGTAGAGATAGGGGGCTTCCCATTTGTCAAGCTGGAATTGGTGAATAGTCACCGGCCGGGGTTCAACCTCCACCGCCTCTCCTTTGCGGGCAGCCTTGTATAAGGGCTTCCCTTCTTTTTTTATTGCTGAAAACAGGGGCGGCCGCTGCAATATATCGCCCCGAAAAGCCCCCATACCCTCTTCCAGCATCGGTGTAGTCAGGTGGTCAGGTGAGGGCCCAGCGGTTAATGGCGTTTCCAGGTCATAGCTTGGAGTGGTTGCCCCCAGACCGATGACAGCCTTGTAGCTTTTATCCGCCCCTGTGATGGACATCAACTGCTTGGTGGCTTTCCCGGTAGCAATAACAACCAACCCTGTGGCCAGGGGGTCTAAGGTGCCCCCGTGTCCGACTTTGATCTTTCTGCCAAAATGGTGTTTGAGTGTATACCGAATCTTATTGACCACATCAAACGAGGTCCAGTGCTTTGGCTTGTCGATCAGCAAGATTTCACCGGCAAAGAAATCGTATGTGGCGTCTCTACTCATGTCATTACGGTATAGCCGATGGCTGCCGCACCAACTGCAAAGCAGTAGTACGCAAAATATTGAAGCTTACCTTGCTGTACGATGCGGATCATCCAGGTACAGGCCAGCAATCCGGTAACGAAAGCCGCCAGAAATCCCCCCAACAATGGCGTAATGGCAATATCCAGTGTGCCCGCCTGCGATTGCTCTACCATATCCTTTGTGTCCATCAACATAGCGCCCAGAATAGGCGGGATCACCATTAAAAAGGAAAAGCGGGCCATGAGGCCCTTGTCTACGCCTAGCAGCAGCCCGGTGGCGATGGTTGATCCACTGCGGGAAACCCCCGGTATCACCGCCACCGCTTGGGCAATACCGATGAGAAAGGCTTTCATTGGGGTTATCGTACCGGCCTGCTTGGGGGCCCACAAGGTGACCAGTAATAATGTGCCGGTAAAGAGCAGTGCCCCTCCCACTAACGCCAGGCGACCCTCAAAAAGCGCTTCGACCTCTTCTTTGAAAAATAAGCCTATTACCAGCACCGGGAGCATGGAAATAACAACCCACAGCGCAAAATCTTTGGCTTCGTTCCACCGCGGTACAAATAGTTCACGAATGGTTTCGGCAATGAATTGGCGAAATATGATGAGGGTACTCAACACGGTGGCAAAGTGCACCAAAACCGTAAAAGCCAGGCTCTCTTCAGAATGGGCGCCCAGTATAGCTTCGCCCAGCACAATGTGACCGCTGCTGCTGACGGGCAAAAACTCTGTAAGACCCTGAACGATGCCCAGGATGATCGATTCCCATAAATCCATGGATGGTAATTACGCCTCCTGGTCGTTAGATTTCGGCCGGTAGAAGATGGCTACTATCTCGATGATAAAACCCAGCACGATCAGAATAGGCGCCAAAGTGACCCGTGTAAAGCTGTAGATCTCATCCTCATTGAACTCGGCACCACTCTGCTTGCCGCCACCCATCAGCACATACCCCAATACCAACACCAGTAGTCCAGCAATCATGATGTAATAGTTGATGCGGCTAAAGGACACATGCAGATCGTGACTCTTATTCGACTTTGCCGTAGTGGGGGTTCTCTTCGCCATAGTGGTTGTCTTTAGGGTTACAAATATAGGATTTACAAGCGGCTCAATAGAGCTCATCCAGTTTGGTCTTCAGGTATTTGGTCACTGCGCGGTGAGTGCTCCACCAGGAAATGAGGATGCCCAGCATGATGATGGCGGCAAACAACCCCCCCCATGCGGGCAGGTTCTGCAATTGCACCAACTCCGGTATTTGCTGTTGCGCTGCATAAAACAGTCCGATTAATGCCAGTACCGCCAGCATGCCACTCACCAACCCATTGAATATACCACGCAGCGTATAGGGCTTGGTGATAAACCACCGATCAGCACCTACCAGTTGCATGCTTTTAATAAGAAATCGATTGGAGTACATGGCAAGTCGTACGGTGCTGTCAATCAATACGATAGCAATGACAACCAAAAGCAGTGCTACAGCTATCAGTACTAGTCCGATGAGACCCAGGTTGGTGTTGATGGCACTCACCAATTCCTCATTGATGTTTACCTGATCAGGGTCCAGGCTGTATTTATCCGATAGCAAAGATCGAATGCCCGGCAGGCTATCAGGATGAGAATAGTCAGCCGTAAGGTATAGGTTGAGCGAAGCTGGCAGCGGATTGAAACCCAGCAAATCTTCAAAGTCCTCCTCGTCTCCGCTAAGTTGCAGGAAGTCTTCCTTGGCCTGGGTTTTGGAGGTGTACTCGCTGTATTTTACAAAAGACTCAGTCTCTAATCTTTTCTGCAATTGCATGATTTCCACCTCATTCATCTGGTCCGGCAAGAAGAGGGAGACACGGACATTTTCCTTGATCAAAGTGCTGAGCGACTGGAAGTGTAGTCCGATCATGCCTACCAAACCCAGCATGAGCAAGACCAATCCCACCATCAGAATGGAGGTGATATAGGTGGGTTTCGATTTACGAGGTGACTTTTTGCCAACTTGCGCCATACAGCGACTCTTTTACCGGATCAAAACTACCTATTAACTGAATGGCCGGCAGGTGTATTTTCCAACAGTGGATAAAGGATGTTGTCGAAATACGTCAGTTGCCCAACAACTAACCGCTGGACTTCCCTTTTTACCGACCTTTCCCACCTCATTTTGGTACTTTTGTGGCTCGCAAAATATGGACGGTAATGGAGTACAAATTTTCACACATAGAGGAGCAGGCGCGGCAGTTTTGGAAGGAGAATGACACCTACAAGGTAGACATCGATACTACCAGGGAAAAGTACTATGTACTCGACATGTTTCCCTATCCCTCCGGTGCCGGTCTGCACGTAGGGCACCCGCTGGGCTACATTGCCACCGACATCCTGAGCCGATACAAGCGGATGCAGGGCTACAATGTACTCCACCCAATGGGTTTTGACGCCTTTGGCTTACCGGCCGAGCAGTACGCCATTGAAACGGGCCAACACCCAGCCACCACCACCGCAGCCAACATTGAGCGCTACAAAGAGCAACTGGAGAAGATCGGCTTCGACTACGACTGGAGTCGCGAGGTGCGTACCTCCGATCCCCGCTACTACAAGTGGACACAGAAGATTTTCCTCCTGTTGTTCAACCACTGGTACAACAAGGCTGCCGAAATTGCGCAGCCGATCGAAGACCTGATCGCCATCTTTGAAACGGAAGGCAATGGTGTGGTAAATGCAGCTACCGATTACCTGGACACCTTTTCTGCAGACGAGTGGAAGGCGATGACGGAAAAGCAACAGCAGACGATCTTGCTGGACTATCGCCTGGCGTACCTGGCGTATGCTGATGTCAACTGGTGTCCGGCATTGGGAACCGTATTGGCGAATGATGAAGTAAAAGATGGCCGCAGCGAGCGCGGTGGACATCCGGTGTACCGCAAGAAGATGCGCCAGTGGTTCCTGCGCATTACCGCCTATGCCGAGCGCTTGCTCAACGACCTTGATAAGATCGACTGGCCGGAATCACTCAAGGAGCAGCAGCGCAATTGGATCGGTCGCTCGGAAGGTGCCACTATGTATTTCGATATTGATGGCCACGATCAGCAGCTAGAGATCTTCACCACCCGCCCGGATACCATATTTGGTGCCACTTTCATGGTGATGGCACCGGAGCATCCATTGGTGGACAGCCTCACCACACCCGATCAAAAACCGGCTGTAGAGGAGTACCTGGCCTATGTAAAAAGCCGCTCTGACGTAGAGCGACAGCAAGAGAAAAAAGTAACCGGTGTCTTTACCGGAACTTCGTGTATCCATCCATTTACGGGCCAAAAAGTGCCGATCTACCTGGCTGAATACGTGCTCTGGGGCTATGGCTCGGGTGCGATCATGGCGGTACCGAGTGATGATGAGCGGGATCAGCGGTTTGCCGAGAAGTTTGGCATCGAGATCATCCCGGTAGTGGATCGGAGTGCATACCCTGATGCCGCTATCGAAGACAAGGTGGGTAAAATGATCAACTCCGATTTCCTGAACGGATTGGAGGTGAAAGAAGCGATCGAGACCATCATTCAGCGTTTGGAGCAGGAGGGAAAAGGCCACCGCAAGATCAACTACCGCTTGCGCGATGCCGGTTTCAGTCGCCAGCGCTACTGGGGAGAGCCCTTCCCGATCGTCTTCAAAGATGAAGTACCCTTTCCACTTCGGGAGGATGAGTTGCCACTGGAACTACCCGAGATCGAAAGCTACAAACCTACCGAAGACGGGGAGGCGCCCTTAGCCCGCAACCGCCAGTGGGTGGAGTTGCCTGATGGACGCTTGCGGGAGACAGACACCATGCCCGGATATGCGGGGTCAAGCTGGTACTTCCTGCGCTACATGGACCCTCACAATGAGGACGCCTTTGCCAGCGATGAAGCGCTGATGTACTGGCAGAATGTCGATTTCTACATCGGTGGTTCGGAGCATGCTGTAGGGCACCTTATGTACAGCCGCTTTTGGCATAAGTTCTTGTACGATCTCCATTTCGTCTACACTGAAGAACCCTTCAAGAAGCTGGTAAACCAGGGGATGATACAGGGGCAGAGTAAGATTGTTTCCTTTTTAAACTACTCTATGTTTACAAAAGAGGGTACAAAATTAGAGCCTAAGCAACCGATACTGTTATCTAAAGATATTGCTGAGAGATATAATGATAATCCAAATGAGATTCTAGAGATACCTAAAGTAAAGTCTAAACTTGAGGAAATTATTGATGGATTTGGAGTTGAAGGAACAGTTAATGAGCTTTTCACTGTCGATGAAAGACCATTTCAATTCATTCGAGTGGATATCAATCTGGTCAAAAGCGAAGGAGAAAAGCATATTGCAAACATTGAAGGCTTAAAAGATTGGAAGCCCGGTTTTAGAAGCGCAGTTGTCGTGCCAAGTGAAGATGGAAACTTGTATTGTACTTCCGAAGTCGAAAAAATGTCCAAGCGCTGGCACAATGTGGTCAACCCGGACGATGTGATTGCCGACTATGGTGCTGACACTTTCCGCATGTATGAGATGTTTCTCGGCCCGATCGAGGTGCATAAACCGTGGGATACGCAAGGCATTGATGGGGTCTCCAAATTCCTGAAGAAGTACTGGCGGCTATTCTACCAAAACGAAACCTGGCAGGTCACTGATGAACAACCGACAGATAAAGAGCTGAAAGTGCTGCACACGGCCATCAAGAAGGTGAACGAGGACATTGAGCGTTTGTCGTTCAATACGGCTGTGAGTGCCTTTATGGTCTGTACCAACGAGTTGACCAGCCTCAATAGCCACAAGAAAGCCATTTTGGAACCGCTCAACCGCTTATTGGCACCCTTTGCGCCCCATATCACCGAGCATTTGCACAAGGAGTTGGGGCAAGCAGGTAGTGTCCATCATGCCGCTTATCCAACACATGAGGAACAATACCTGAAGGAAGACAGCTTCGAATATCCGGTGTCGATCAATGGTAAAATGCGGACGAAGATCAATTTTGCTTTAGACCTGCCCAAGGAAGAGATTGAGGCGCAGGTAGTGCAGGATGAGGTAGTACAAAAATGGCTGGAAGGCGCTACCCCCAAAAAGATCATCGTGGTGCCCGGTCGGATCATCAATGTGGTGAAGTAGAGAAGGGAATTGTCTTTAGCGCACAGCACGCACAGGCTGCGACAGGCTATGGATGAGCCAGCTTGCCACGCCTGCTTCCAGCAGACTGAGCGGTACCGCATACCATAGCAAGTCGAAGGGCAATACGGCCATATTCCCTACAACCAGCCACATCAATACAAATCCCATCCACCAGGAGAGGAGGAAGGTGGGCCACAGGGTAAATTTTCGGCTGATCACATAGATGCCGATGGCAAAGCAGAGCGACCATAGGCCCCAAACGATACCATTTATCGGATCGGCCGGGAAAGTGAGGCCTAGTTTGGCATAGTGGTGAACCCAATAATCATTGAAAAGCAGCTCATTGCGGACAAACTCGGAGATACTAATCCAAATCGTAGCGAGCAAAATGGGCAGAATGGTATAACGAAATGCAGGCATCGTTGACATGTTGAAGGAAAAGGCTTTAGCCTTGAAAAATACAAAAAGCCCCACTCTTGTGGAGTGAGGCTTATGCATCCCTGTGATTATTCCCAGCGCTTATGGAACGATGAATTGACCCAC
>CAJXXO010000106.1 GCA_913062655.1 uncultured Bacteroidota bacterium
ATGGCAAGATATACAGGACCGAAGACAAAGAAAGCGCGTGCACTTGGAGAGCCGGTGTATGGGTACGATAAGTATTTCGAAAAGAAAAGCTATCCACCCGGACAACACGGCCCATCCAAGCGTAGACGTTCCCCTAGTGAGTACGCCCTTCAGTTGAAGGAGAAGCAAAAGGCCAAGTACACTTATGGTTTGTTGGAGCGTCAATTTCGCAACCTCTTTAAAGAGGCTTCTCGTAGAACCGGTAACACGGGTGAAATCCTGATGCAACTTCTAGAGTCTCGTTTGGATAACGTGGTATTCCGCCTCGGTTTTGCCCGTTCCCGCAGAGGTGCCCGTCAACTGGTGACACACAAGCACGTATTGGTAAATGGCCAAATCGTGAATGTGCCATCCTACCAACTGCGTTTGGGAGACGTTATCACACTGCGTGAGCGCTCCAAGGGCATGGAACCGGTACAAGATGCCATTGCCGCTCGTAATGATAAGTACAGTTGGCTCGTATGGGATGGGGCTGCCATGCAAGGAAAATTTGCTGAAGTGCCAGAGCGTGATGCCATCCCTGAAAACATCAAGGAAACCTTGATTGTCGAGTTGTACTCTAAGTAATCTGATCACTTTAAAATCACTATACATGTCCTTATTAGCCTTCCAAAAGCCGGACAAAATTGTTTTGCAAAAAGCAACAGACTTTGATGGACTGTTCGAATTCCGTCCATTGGAGCCGGGCTTTGGTGTTACCATTGGTAATGCATTGCGCAGGGTATTGCTCTCTTCTCTGGAAGGGTATGCTATTACCGGTGTGAAGATCAATGGTGTTGACCATGAGTTCGACACCATCAAGGGCGTGATTGAAGACGTTACCGAAATCATCCTGAACCTGAAGCAAGTCCGCTTCAAGAAGGTGATCGAAGATGATGATGCCACTACTGAGAAGATTTTCTTTGCAGTGAAAGATCAGGAAACGGTAACTGCTGGCGACATAGAGAAGCACACCAACATGTTTCAGGTAACCAACCCTGACATGGTGATCTGCCGCATGGAATCTTTCGTCAACCTGGAGATGGAAATCACCGTTGGCAAAGGACGTGGATACGTTGGTGCAGAGGAAAATATGCCGAAAGAGGCTCCGATCGGCTACATACCCGTAGATGCCATCTACACGCCAATCAAAAACGTGAAGTACAGCGTTGAAAATACGCGTGTGGAGCAGAAGACGGACTACGAGAAGCTGATCATGGAAATCAAGACGGATGGTACGATCCACCCGGAAGATGCCATAAAAGAGGCAGCCAAGATCCTAATCCAGCATTTGATGCTGATTTCTGATGAGAACATCACCTTTGATGCACCAGGACAGCGCGATGAGGATGTAGTGGATGAGGAAATACTGCACATGCGCAAAATCCTGAAAACACCACTAGAAGACCTCGACCTATCCGTACGGGCCTACAACTGCCTGAAGGCGGCTAAGATCAACAACCTGGCGGAGTTGGTGCACTACGATACCAACGAGTTGTTGAAGTTTCGCAACTTCGGCCGTAAGTCACTGGTAGAGATTGAGAATTTGATCACAGAGAAAGGATTGTCTTTTGGTATGGACTTGTCTCGATACAAGTTGGACCAAGAGTAATTTGTTAGCAACACCGACTTAAGAAAAGAGCAATGCGACACGGTAAGAAGTTTAATCATCTGTCACGCAAAAAAGGGCACCGCAAAGCGATGTTGGCCAATATGGCTACCAGCCTGATTTTGCATAAACGCATTAAGACAACAGTAGCTAAAGCGAAAGCACTTCGTTCCTTCATCGAGCCGGTTATTACCCGCGCTAAGGAGGATACTACGCACAACAGACGTATGGCTTTCCGCTATTTGGCGAGCAAAGAAGGTGTAAAAGTACTGTTTGACGAGGTAGCTAATCGCATTGCCGATCGTCCGGGCGGATACACACGCATTATTCGTATGGGTAATCGCTTGGGTGACAACGCGGAGATGGCGATGATCGAATTGGTGGATTACAATACGTTGTATACACAAGCAGAAGAAAAGAAGAAAACCCGCAAGCGCAGAACACGTAGAGGTGGCGCTGGTTCCGGTTCGTCTGGCGAACAGCAGGAGCAGAAAGCGCAGGCAGCTACCAGCGCAGCAGAGGAAGCAGCAGCAGAAGCTAAGGAAGAGGAAGTGACTGACACGGCTGAAGAGGTAGCCACTGAAGCAGATGCACCAACTACAGAGGCCACTGCCGATGAGCCGGCTGCAGCCGAAACACAAGAAACGCCTGGCGCTGAGAAAGCAGACGAAGAACAGGCTAAAGAAGAGGACGATACAGCAGCGGATGAAGAGGACGAAAAGAAATCGTGAGGCATGAATTCGCTGTTCAAAAAGGGGTAAGTTGCTGACTTATCCCTTTTTTTATGCCCTAACGGTTGCTATCCCGTATTTTTACATGACCGCTTAAACCAACTACCACACTATGGCACAATCGGAATTACAGCCTGCCATCCTCCTCCTTGCAGATGGCACCCATTACCAAGGCTACGCGGAAGGCAAGACCGGCACTACCACCGGTGAGATATGCTTTAATACGGGGATGACCGGCTACCAGGAGATATTCACCGATCCATCCTATTTTGGCCAAATTCTGGTCAATACCAATGCGCACATTGGCAACTATGGGACACTACCCGATGATGATGAATCTGATACGGTAAAGATTGCCGGATTGGTGGTTAAGAATTTTTCTGCGCACTACAGCCGGAAGTCAGCCGATGCCTCTTTGCAAGATTACCTGGAGCGCAACAATATAGTCGCGATCAGTGGTATAGATACCAGAGCGCTGGTAAAGCACATCCGAAGCAAAGGGGCCATGAATGCGATCATATCCTCCGAAGAGCTGGACCTCCAAAAGCTAAAAGCACAATTGGCTGAAGTACCCAGCATGGAAGGGCTGGAACTCAGTTCAAAGGTGACAACATCGCAGGCCTATGATGTCGGCTCCCAAGGATCACCCTACCGGGTGGCGGTGCTGGACTTAGGGGTTAAAAAGAATATACTGGACAATCTGGTTGAACGGGGGTGTCAGTTGCGCGTATTTCCCGCAAAAACGAATCCGGAAGAGATTGAAGCCTGGCAGCCAGATGGGTTTTTTATGTCCAATGGTCCGGGCGACCCCGGTGCCATGGATTATGCGGTAGCGACCGCCCAATACTTTTTAGGTAAAAATACCCCCACTTTCGGTATCTGCCTGGGGCACCAGATACTGGCTCGTGCATTGGACGTCCCTACTTACAAAATGCATCACGGCCACAGAGGGGCCAACCATCCGGTAATCCACAAGGCAACCGGCCGGAGCGAGGTGACCACCCAAAATCATGGTTTTGGTGTAAGCCCGGAGGCCCTGGCGCAACGCAACGATGTAATCGAGGTGACACACATTAACCTGAATGATGACACCGTAGAGGGCATTCGTGTAAAAGAGAAGCCCGCATTTTCGGTGCAATACCACCCAGAAGCTTCCCCCGGGCCACACGACTCCCGGTATCTATTTGATAATTTTTTGGCACTTATGCAGTCCTGATGGCTGTATGGAGGCCCCAATAACCACCTAAATCTCTCAACTATGAGTACAATCATTGATGTTTTCGGACGACAAATTCTCGACTCGCGCGGTAACCCTACCGTGGAGGCGGAAATCATAACTGACTCCGGCTGTATCGGCCGGGCAGCAGTACCTTCTGGTGCCTCCACCGGCAAGCATGAGGCGGTAGAGCTCCGCGATGGCGGCAATGCTTTCATGGGCAAAGGCGTATCCAAAGCAGTATCCCATGTAAATGATGCGATCAAGGAAGCCTTGGTCGGTAGAAGTGCTTTTGATCAAGTGGCCATTGACGAAGTGATGGTGCAGCTCGATGGTACCCCAAATAAGAGTAAGCTGGGTGCCAATGCTATCCTGGCCGTCTCGCTGGCCGTTGCCAAAGCAGCAGCACAAGAGGCCGACCTGCCCCTGTATCGCTACCTGGGCGGTGTTAATGCCAAAACACTACCGGTACCCATGATGAACATACTTAATGGCGGCTCTCATGCGGACAACAGCATAGACTTTCAGGAGTTTATGATAATGCCCGTAGGAGCAGATACCTTCTCCGGTGCCCTGCAAATGGGAGTAGAGGTCTTCCATCACCTTAAGAAAGTACTGAAGCAAAAAGGCTATTCGACCAATGTCGGTGATGAAGGGGGATTTGCCCCGGAAATGAAGTCCAACGAAGAGGCCATTGAAACCGTGCTGCAAGCCATTGAGTCGGCAGGCTACAAGCCGGGTGAAGAGGTCTACATCGCCATGGATGCTGCTACTGCTGAATTTTATGTGCCAGAGGAAGGCGTATACCATTTTCATCAATCGGATGGCAAGAAACGTACTGCTGATGAGATGGTGGAGTACTGGACGGAATGGGTCAATAAATATCCGATCGTCTCCATTGAGGATGGCCTCGATGAAGATGATTGGGCCGGTTGGGCAAAACTGACAGCAGCCCTGAAGGATAAAGTACAACTCGTAGGAGACGACCTGTTTGTGACCAACGTGGACCGCTTGCAGCGTGGCATTACCGAAGGTGTGGGCAACTCCATCCTTATCAAGGTGAATCAGATCGGCTCACTGACAGAAACGATCAATGCTGTATCACTGGCCAATAGCAACAAGTACACGAGTGTAATCAGCCACCGCAGTGGCGAAACGGAGGACACTACCATTGCTGACCTGGCTGTGGCATTAAATACCGGTCAGATCAAGACGGGCTCTGCTTCTCGCAGTGATCGTATCGCCAAGTACAATCAACTCTTGCGCATTGAAGAGGAACTCGGGCATGCGGCTATTTATCCCGGTCGTGCCTTCCCATTTGCGCGGTAGTGTAGCTTTCTCAGGGCAGTGTGCAAAAGCCCTGTGTACACGGTGTATAGGCTGGAAAGCTGTTTAGCCGCAATTTTACAATTGCAATAACTAATCGCTTGACACCTTTGCATCGTTTCAAAGACATGTACAACAAGGTGCCGGGACCATTGCGGTCCCGGTATGCCCTTGTTGTGTATGCTTTTCTCATCTGGATGCTCTTTTTCGATGCCTTTAATGCCGTTTATCGCTGGCAGATATTCTCCGAGCTGCGGGATGCCCGCCAGCAGCAAGCCTACTATGAAGAAGAAACGGCCCTCATCCGGGCAGACCTGGAAGAACTTTTCACCGATGGGGCTACACTTGAAAAGTTTGCCCGCGAGAAATATTTCATGAAAAAACCGGATGAAGACCTTTTTGTGATCATTGAAGAATGATACCACTCCTTTCTTTACAGGATTCCTAGTATCTTTTTGGGCGCAAAGCTGACTATGGTCCGACTGGAGCGCATGACCCCGATGGAGTTTAATCAATTCCGGCAATTCTCTGTAGAGAATTACGCTAAATCGTTGACGAGAAATCTCAAAGTCACCTATCGTGCGGCACTGGAAATGGCACGTGCCGAATCAGAAGAAGCCCTTCCTCATGGCTTCTACTCGGAAGGTCATTATTTCTATACCATCGTTGCCTCCACCTCCGAGGCGGAGAAGGTGGGCTATGTATGGTATGTAATCAACCATAAACGGCACAGCGCATTTTTGTATGACCTTTACATTGACGCGGAGCACCGTGGAAAAGGAATGGCTAAGGCCGTAATGCAACAGGTGGAGCAATATCTACGTAAAGCGAAAGTGAAACATTTCCGGTTGAATGTATTTGCCGATAATGTACAAGCCCGGCAATTGTATGATACGTTGGGGTTTGAACCCAGTAATACGATAATGCAAAAGCAACTTTGATATACCAGCATGAAAAAGATTACGCAACCTTCCATTTACACAGACAAGGAGCAGCGTATGCTCAGGGGCAAACACCTGGAGTTGTTGTTGGAGTCCCTGGATGATTTTGTGGTTGTACTGGATGGTGAGGGGCGTATTGTGAAGGTGAACAGGGCCTGCCAGGAGATGTCCGGCTATGAGGCGGACGAATTGGAAGGGCTCCCCATCAATACTTTCGCTATGGATGGAGAAGCCTTGTATGAGGAGGCCAAAGCCCTTTTACATGGCTTGGAAGAGAAAGCGATAGCGCACCTCCGGTGTAAGGATGGCACCGGCCTGCGGGTGGAGTATCGCACCATTAAAGTGATATGGAATGATGAAAAAGCGCTGCTGATCCTGGGCAAGGACTTTAGTGAGCAGCGGATTATGGAGAAGGCGCTGACGGAAAGTAAAAACCAGCAACGCGCCCTGCTTGACAACTTTCCTTTTCAGGCCTGGATGAAAAACCGGGAAGGCGTTTATCTCGCAGTGAATATCGAATTTGCCGCTGGCCTTAACCGACAACCCCATGAGATCATCGGTAAAACCGACTATGACCTTATGGACAAGAGCCGTGCCGATCGGTATAAGGAAATGGATGATGAGGTCATTGCGACCCAAAAGCGCATGGTTACCCAGTCTGCCTCGGAGTTCAATGGGCACCAAAGGTGGACGGAGTCCTTTAAAACACCCATACTCAGTGATGAGGGTAAGGTGATTGGTATAGCGGGCATTACCCGCGATATAACACAAGATAAAGCCATCAAACAGAAGATGGAGCGCAACGTGAAGCAGTATCAACTGCTTACCGAGGTGGCCTACGAGTACTCCATGCCGCAATCGTTTGCAGATGCCACACAAAAAGCGCTTCGTTTAGTGGGAGAGCACCTGGATGTAAGCCGTGTATACATCTTTGAAGATGATGCGGAAGGACTTACCACCAGCAATACTTTTGAGTGGGTACACGAAGGCATATCCCCACAGATTGACGAGCTACAGGGCATCCCTTACGAGATTATTCCCTCCTGGAAACCTATCCTGAAGGACAAGGGCATGATCTTTTCGCGCAATATTAAGGAGTTGCCGCCTGACCTATACGATATCTTGTCTCCACAGGGCATCATTTCCATTTTGGTATACCCATTGTACGTGCAAGGGGCCTTTCATGGGTTTATTGGTTTTGACGAGTGTGAAAAGGAGCGGGTGTGGGAATCTGAGGAAATAGAGCTGCTGAAGACAGTCACACACGTGATATCCAATGCCATACAGCGTAATCTGGCCGCCAAGGAAGTACGGGACAGTGAAAAGAAATACCGCGAACTGGTGGAGTTGCTGCCGGAGATGATCTGTGAGGCTGATGAGAAGGGGACCATGCGCTTTGCCAACAAAATGGCCTACAAAAAACTGGGGCTGGATCCGGATGACATTGCAGCAGGCGAGGTGTCTGTGTTCGATCTCTTCCCGGCACATGAGCAGGATCGCATCCAGCAAAACCTCCAAAAAGTGATTCAAGGGGGAGAAATGGTCTCGGTTGACTACGAATACGAGGCTATTGATGCCGAAGGGAAGTTGTTTCCAGCCCTGGTGTATGTCAGCATCATGCGTACGGATGGTGTTTTTTCCGGACTGCGAGGCGTGATGGTGGATATTACGGAGCGCAAACAAACGGAAATCAAGCTGCGGGAGGCCAAAGAACGGGCGGAGAAAGCCAGCCAGGCTAAACAGAACTTCCTGGCCACGATGAGCCATGAAATTCGTACCCCCCTGAATGCGATTATTGGCTCCGTTAACCTAATGCGTGACGAAGAATCTGAGGCTGCTATCAAGGAGCACCTGGACACCCTTTCTTTCGCATCACACAACCTTCTGTCCCTGATCAACGATATCCTGGACTTCTCCAAAATTGAGGCAGGCAAGTTGGACCTGGAGCAGGAAGATGTGGATTTGCGCAGTTTGTTCCGTCAGTCAGTGGGGGGCTTTCAGTCGAGGGCAGAGCGTCAGGGGCTACAACTGGAACTACATATTGCCGATGATACGCCAGCTATGGTCCAAACAGATCAGGGACGAATCTCCCAGATTCTTAATAATCTGATCAGCAATGCCGTCAAATTTACGGAAGAGGGCAAGGTACAGGTCGCCTTGCGTGCCGTGGGGGCAAAGAACGATGCCACTTGGCTGGAGATCAAAGTGAAAGACACCGGAATCGGTATGCCGAAGGCCAAGCTCCATTCTATCTGGGATAGTTTTACCCAGTTGGATGACTTTAGGAGTAGAAAATACGAGGGCTCCGGGCTG
>CAJXXO010000107.1 GCA_913062655.1 uncultured Bacteroidota bacterium
AAAGTGGTCCGGCACATAAGGTTGATTTTCTTCACTGTACGCAGCCGGCTCATTATCCGGGCCTGCATAGATGCGAAATACAGAGAAGTCACCGGTATGGCGGGGCCACATCCAGTTGTCGGTGTCGCCACCAAACTTGCCAATCGAGGCCTGTGGAGCGCCTACAAAGCGGATGTCTTCAAATACTTTGTACACCATCAGGTAGTGCTCTGTACCGGAATACATATCAAATACGCGGGCGGTGTACTTGCCACCTTCGGTAGCAATTTGCTCCAGCGAGTCGATCATGGCATCCGGATTATCGGCTCCTTTCACGAGGTCGGTCACATCTACCATGCGGTCGAGGATCTTCATCGTCAATCCTTCCACCGGCATTTCTTCTTCCAGGCTGCTCGCCCAGAAGCCATCTTCCAGGTAGTTGTTTTTAGTGGTACTCAGCTCAGCGATGGCATCGTAGCCACAGTGGTGGTTGGTGAACACCAAGCCTTGGTTGGATACGATCTCACCGGTACAAAACTGGCCCAGTTGTACAATGGCATCCTTGATGCTCGACTCGTTGATACTGTAAATGTCTTCTGGTGTGATGCGGGCTCCGAGGTTTTCCATATCGCCCTGAATGATCTTCAGGTAAATCGGTAGCCACATCCCTTCATCGGCTCGTAGAGGTGTCAGCAGCAGCAAGGCGCTGACCAGGGATAGAAATAGCTTACGCATATGTGTTGATTTATTGAGAAAAGAATTCGATACCCTCAAAAATAAAGGCTACGCAATGGTTTTACGGTAAATTAAATAACCTTAACACGTGTCCTACTTCAAATGTGTGTCGAAATAGTCTACGATTTTGCCATATAAGTGTGCTCTGTCTTTGCCGCGCACATTGTGCGGATGGCTGGCATACGGGAAGAAATCGACATGCTGCCCGGCTGCTATAGCGGCCTGAATGAACTGAATGCTGTGCTGTGGCAATACCACGTCATCCTGCAGGCCATGGATCATGAGTAGCCGCTTGCCAGCCAGTTGGTCTACGTATTGGGATAGATTGCTTTTTTTAAACCCTTCCGGGTTTTCCTGTCGCCTGTCCATATAGCGTTCGCCATACATCACTTCATACATTCGCCAATCGGTAACAGGACCACCGGCTACACCTACCTGAAAGTAATCGGGTTGGCGCAGCAGCATGGATAGGGTCATAAAGCCACCATAGCTCCAGCCGTGTACGCCTATGCGGTCAGGATCCACAAAAGATTGCGCTTTTAGGTATTCGGCACCAACGAGAGTTTGATCGGCTACCTCCAGTGTACCCATCTGCCGGAATATAGCTTGCTCAAAGGCCATACCCCTGCCAGCAGAACCTCTGCTATCCAAAGTGAAGACCACATACCCTTGCTGTGCCAGGTAGTAGAGGAAAAGTTGCCCCCCGCCCAGCCAGCTATTGCGCACCAACTGTACGTGTGGTCCACCATATACATATATGATGGCAGGGTATTTTTTCCGACTGCTAAAATCGGAGGGCTTGATCAACCGGCCATAGAGTGGCGTACCGTCTTTAGCGGTCAGGGTCACCAGTTCCATCTCCGGCACGTCATAGCCGGCTAGTGGATTATCGGCACGGTGGAGAATGCCTTCTACTTCTCCTCTTCGCGTTGAAATACGCTGGGTAACCCCGGGCGTATTGACATTGCTGTACCTGTCGAGGAGGTAGCGCCCGTCATAGCTCATTTGGGCCCTATGTACACCGGGCTGTTGCGTCATGCTAGCCGTATCGCCATCCTTTAGGTCGACCTTGTAAACATGTCGTTCCAGCGGGCTCTTTGCCGTGGTGGTCACATACATATATCTGCCCCGGTCGTCTATGCCAATTAGGTCGGTGACTTCCCATTCCCCTTGCGTTTTTTGTCCCAGCAATACGCCATCGGTGTCATAGTGGTAGAGGTGTTGAAACCCACTGCGCTCGCTGAACCACAAAAATTCACCGGGTTGATCGTCCAAAAAGATCGGCCCATGCTCCGGCTCCACATATTTGGGGTCGGTCTCGGTGAAGAGCGTTTTGATAAAAACACCACTGCGGCCATCAAACTGTTGTAGCCGCATCGTGTCCTGTCCCCGGTTGAGCACTGCGGCATAGAGGTAATTGCCATCGGGGCTCCAGGTCAGGTTGGTATAGTATTGGTCGTAGGGGCCGGTGGGTTGCAGGTATACCACTTCTTTTGTGGATACATTATACAAGCCTACAGTGGTGTGCTCACTGCTATCGCCATTCATCGGATAATTGATCAGCTTGGTTGAGGCGGGTACAGCGCTGTAGTCGGTGAGGGGATAGTCGGTTACCGGATCCTGATCGATGCGATAGAAGGCCAGCCGCTCGCTGTTGTCTGCCCAAAAGAGGCCCTTGCTGATGCCAAATTCCCTCCGATATGCGGCATCCCCATACACGATCTCCCGGCTGCCGTCATCGGTGAGTTGTGTGGGAGCCGAAAGGCCCTGGCCGGCATACAAGTTATCGGCTATTACACAAGCAAAGTGATAGTCGTCTGTGTAGGTAAAACGCTGCGCTCCGTCAGGGATGGCAATGCGTGGGTCAAGACTGTCGCGCCCTACCGTGTAACTCCAGATGTAGCCATCATGCCGAAAGGAGAAGGTGTAGTCACTTTGCCAGCGGATGTAGGGGAAACGCGTAGCTTCCCGTAATGAATCGGGCAGGTAATCATTAAGCCGGCTTAGCGTAAGGTAAATACGACTGGTCTCCTTTCGTACATCTACCACCAGCAGAGAGTCTTTGTCTGTAATGTAGGCGTACTGATGGGAACCCGGTAGCCATTGTAGTTGGGATAATTGATCAGGGTAGAGGTCACGGTTGGTGACAATATCGCTGAGCGACAGCGTGTCATCTTGTGCCTGCAGCAGAGGCGTGATGAGAAGCAATAGCAGCGGCATCCAGTGTTTCATAGCCAAAATTTAGTAGCCCAAAACTACTGATTCTGTCGCGCTAAACGGGGAGGGTGATATAAGTCACCTTTCCCTTTGACCTGCATCATTCACTCGGGTGGGCGAAGCTTTTTTCTTTGTAACCAAACGTAAAGCACATGTTTAAGCACAACTTATCTTTTCTGGACATAGGCATTCGTTACATCGTCATGATGATTTTCATGATTCTGGCGGGTGTCACGGGTAATGTGATATTATTTACCGTTCTAGGTGTGGCAGCCTTTCTGACAGCCATATTGGGCTGGTGCCCGATGTACGATATGATTGGTTTCCGTACACGCAACGAGCAGTAAAAAAGATCTTTTCATAGTTTAGGTTTTTAAGGACTTCATAGATTGTGGTCAATCAGGCTTAGTGGGGAGCAGCATTGCTCCCTGCTTTTTTTATGCCCGGGGCAAAAAAAAGCGGACCCGTCAAGATCCGCTTGTCATTAACCCAAAAACCTTACTTGCTATTCTACGCTAACGGAGATGTCATCAGGGGTGAAGAAGATGTCTTCTTCCGGTAATTCTTCAGGGGTCATATCCTTATCAAATATGCGATAGCTAAAGGCAAATTGGACCACGCGATCTTGCTGGCGGAAGTTGAGCAGATTATTGCGGAAGGAGGCAGCAATACCGTTTTCTTCAATACCGTCACGCATTTGCAGCGCAAAAGTGGCTTTGTTGAAGGTAACACCAAATCCTACCTGGTAGCCCAATGTGGTTTTGTCCATATTGTGGGTGTAGCTGGCAAAAATATCCTGGTTGGTGGGCATTAGTGAGGCATCGAGGAAGCGCGTTACCATCGGGCCGGCATACAACTTGAAGTTGTCATTCACCTGGTAGCCCATCATCACTGGTAACTGTACCTGGTGTATTGTCATTCGCTGACGCAGGGTTTGGTAATCGGTAGCGAAATTAATTTGGGATTGATTTTGGGAGAACATAAACTGCGGCTGCAGGAAAAACTGCTTGTAGCTGAACTCCACGAAGCTGCCCACCATCAAGCCGGCACCGGCATTGTGGGTGCTGAACTCGTAACTGGTTTCATCGATCACGAAAGACTCATCGATTAGAATATTTGAATAGTTGATGCCCATCATAGGTCCTATTTGAACCCGCTGGGCTTGTAGGGTAAGACTCATCAACAAAAGGGCTGCTAGTGTATACAATAACCGTCTCATCACATCAGGTTTTACGATCAAATGATTTACACTAGACTGTACGGCAGGGGTGTGTATTAGTTACATGAAATAGCAAAAAAAGACAAAAATGTAAAGCGCCCTAAGTGCTTGAAAATCAATTAAGTAAAAGATTAAAAGCAAAAAAGAGATGATTTTCTAATCTTTAGTTAACAATAGGCCATTCACAGGGCATCTTCCAGCCTGAATGTTGTCGAATGCCGTTTCCCTTGACGCAAGTAAGTAATGCGGAGGGTTTTGCCCGGTTTGCCATTCAACAGGTGCAGCAGATAGGGGAAAGAGAGTTGGGTATCAGCAAATCCATTGAGCTTCACAATTTGATCGCCTTTTTGTAATCCGGCCTTATCAGCCGGGCTGTCCGGCAGCACTCTTTCTACCACATACACGGGCAGCCCCGGCACCGGATTGATGATCTCCAGGCCACTTGTATTGTAGTAGAATGCGCTTTTGTACTGGGCGTTGGGCTTCAAGTACATCTGTTGGCGCTTGTAACTGAGCAGCAGGTCAAAGCGTTGCCATATTTCCCCGCCCACACTCCCGGCCACCGGAAAGAGGGTATCACGATGTACGGGAAAACTGCTGCTATCCGGGTATACCGCCAAGGGTCGGCAGAGACAATACCGGCCTACCTGCAGCGCAGGAATCCGGCCTACGGTCCCTTGCAGCGATCCACTTAGCCCACGACCCAAAAAAGCCGGAAGATGGAAAGGAGGAGGGATGAACCCTTCCGGTGAAAATTGCGATAGGGATACCGCGTGGCTGGCGCCCAGATCGATCAACAACTGGGTGTATAGCGCTGCGGTGGAATCAGATTGTGTAGGCGCAGCCACGCCAACCTGCGTATAGGGCTTGTACTGGCGAAAGATCAGGTCAAGCGTGTCCATCTTGCGGTGTGGCGCAGCAGTGCCGGGCGGGTAAAGTACCAATTGCTCATTCCAATAATCTATATGTAGGTCGAAACTCGCAAAGAAGGGGTAGCCCAGAATGCCATGGATAGGCCGACCTAAATGGCTGCTGAGGGGCAGTTGGTGTTGGGTTAGTAGTACGAGGTCTTGGTGGAAACCTTCTACACCCGGCAAACGAATATGATTGTCCCACGACAGCCAGGCTTCCAATGGCTCCCCCTCGCCCAGGCCGGTTACCGTAATTTTTCTGGAGACCTTTAGCGAGAGGCTATCGCCTGCCGGCCATTCCGTGAGTAGGTTGGCCTGTACACCGGTGTCGAGGATGAACCACAGCGTGTCAGTCGAATTGATCCAGCCCGGCACCACTATTAAGTTGTGCACCATCTCGAAAGGTATTCGATGTACGGAAGTGGTCGAATCTGTTAACCGAAACATCTTGGGCAGCGACTGCGAAAACCCCAATTGCGAAAGCCCCAAGCACAAAAAAAGACACCATCGAAGCATAGGCAGAAGGAAAATACCGCCTTTTCTGCTAACCAGCAGCGGCTATGTCGTTAAAAATCAAAAAGAAACCAACGGTCCACCTCCTTCGGCTTTCTTAATTTTACAGCGCTAAAGCAATGGTTATGGAGGAGACGACAAACAGTCCGGAGCAAGAACCTACCCCTCAGACGGAGGTGGCGCCCACAATTGATTTTGAGGCGGTATGGCAACAGGTGGCGGAGGCTACAAAGCAACCGGTGGCCGACTGGGACCTGGAGCAGATGGAGCAGTGGTTGGGTCAGTTGCAGGACTTCATTGCTCACGAAGAGGAGCAGGTGCAGGAAGCGGAAGAAGAAACCATTGCAGACAAGAAGGCCTCACTCTCGCACCACAAAGGCCAGTTGAAAGCCTTGCAGCAGCAGTACGATGAAAAGTGGAAAGCCTACGAAGCCGCAAAAGCGGCAGAGGAACAGGACAACCTCGATAAGAAGTGGGCCATCGTACAGGAGATCAAAGCACTGACGGAAACGGCTGAACGTATTGGACCGGCCTTTCAAAAGATCAAAGCGCTGCAGGACCAGTGGCGGAGCATCGGCAATGTGCCGGCTCATGCCTTCCAGCAATTGCGCACCGCGTACAACTATGAGGTAGACCGCTTCTTCTACACCATCAGCATTTACAAGGATCTGCGCGACTTAGACCTCCAAAAGAACCTGTCAGCAAAGCAAGAGCTGGTGGAGAAAATGACAGCGTTGGCGCAAGAGCCAAGTATTCGCAGGATGGAAATGATGGTGAAGGCCCTGCAGGAAGAATGGGAAGAAGTAGGGCCCGTACCCCATAAAGATTGGAATGAGGTGCGGGATGCCTTTTACAAGGCCACCGATGCTGTATATGCCAGGATACAGACCCATTATGATGGTGTGCGTGAACAATTGCAGGAAAACCTCGGGAAAAAACAAGAGCTTGTCAACCAGGCTAAGCAACTAAGCGGCTTACAACTCAAGTCGCCTAAAAAGTGGGCCGAAAAGTCAGCGCAAATCATTGCTTTGCAGCAGCAATGGAAAACGATTGGCCGGGTGCCAAGGGAGCACAACGAATCGATCTGGCAAGCCTTCCGGCAGGCGTGCGACACCTTTTTTGAAAGAAAACGCGCCTATTTCAAAGACCTGAAGGCTAAGCAAGCTGAGGGCAAAGCGCAAAAAGAAGCACTGCTGGAGAAAGCAAAAGCCTGGGAAGGTAGCGAAGAGTGGAAAGCCGGCAGCCAGGCGTTAATTCAACTGCAAAAAGACTGGAAGGAGGCTGCGGCAGCAGACCGCGCCACCGAACAGCAGCTATGGGAGACCTTCCGCAAGTTGTGTGATGACTTTTTCGAGCGCAGAAAGGCCCATTTTGCCCAACAGGAAGTCGTGCAAAAGGAGAATGAAGAAAAGAAACGGGCACTAATCGAAACCGTTAAGGGGTTTGCCCCGTCATCGGATCGCAAGCAGGACTTCGATCAACTTAAAGCCTGGGCACGCGAATGGCACGCTATCGGTCATGTCCCCAGAAAGAGCATGAAGGAAATCAATGAAGGCTTCAAAAAAGCATTGGACGCGCAGTATGCCAAGCTGAAAACAGAAAAAGCGGAAAAGGGCGCCACACAATACAAGGCAAAGATCGAGCTGATGGCTGAAATGCCGGACAGCAAGCGCGCTTTGAGCAAAGAACGCAACTTCCTACGCGGCAAGATCAGAAAACTGGAAGAAGAGCTGCGCCAATATGAAGACAACCTAAGTCGCTTCCGTATCACCACGAAAGACTCTCCGCTGGTGAAAGATATGCAAGGCCGCCTGAAAAAGATCGAGTCACAGATCGAGCGGCTGGAAAAACAGTTGGACTTAGTAGAAGACGCTATGCAATAAAGACCATAGCTGCGGGTTATGCAGAGAGAAAAGAGCGCCCTCAGGCAAAATACATCAACATATGAACGTATGTTCATAAAAAATAGTTACCTTTGCAGTAACACAAGCAAAATTCGATATGGAACACTTAACATTAGACACCTTCAAGCAGAAGGTATTCAACTTCGACAAGAATCAGGATTGGAAATATGAAGGCCAGGTACCGGCCATAATCGACTTCTATGCCGATTGGTGCGGCCCTTGCAAAATGGTAGCCCCAATTTTGGAAGAGCTGGAAAAGGAGTATGGCGGAAAGATCAAGGTCTTCAAAGTAGATACAGAACAAGAGCAGCAGTTGGCCGGTATGTTTGGCATACGCAGCATCCCGTCCATTTTATTTGTGCCCATGGATGGAACACCACAGATGGCACAAGGCGCTTTACCCAAGCCCACCTTCGAGAAGGTGATTGATGAGGTATTGCTCGGCAAGACTGCTGAAGCGTAACACCTAAGAAATTCTGAAGAAGGGGCAGGCCATTACCTGTCCCTTTTTTGTATCCAGCTCACCGCAACAGTGCATGTTCCAACAACTTGCTTCCCGTGAGCCCCGGAACTCCCATCAAAGGATCAGCAGACCCTGACCAATTCTCCTTGCCCCGGGTTTTAACCCGGGGAACCCAACACCCCAAAAAAGCTTGCAAAAGGCTAC
>CAJXXO010000108.1 GCA_913062655.1 uncultured Bacteroidota bacterium
CCACCAAATATCAAACCGAAGCTGTGTGGCACCTCCGAGAGATGGCCAAAAATGATGATCAGGGCAGCCAACACATATACGGCAACCATGATAGGAACAATCTTTTCCGTCACACGGGCGATACTACGTATGCCCCCGATGATGACCATAGCTACCAGCACCGACATCATTAAGCCAAATACCCATCCTTGGTCCAGTGGTCCGGCAGATGGAATGACGTTTGAAAATTGCTTAAAGGCTTGATTGACCTGAAACATATTGCCCCCGCCAAAGGAGCCCCCAATGCACATAATGGCAAAAAAGGCGGCCAACACCTTGCCCAATCCGCCCAGTCCGCGCAGTTTCAAGCCCTCACTCAAATAGTACATCGGCCCACCATATACAACGCCTCGTTCATCGATCTTCCTGAACTTGACACCAAGCGTACACTCCACAAACTTGGACGACATACCGATCAATCCGGCTACAATCATCCAAAAGGTCGCACCGGGGCCACCGAGGCTGATAGCAATAGCCACACCGGCAATGTTGCCCAATCCTACTGTCGCACTTAGCGCAGCAGTGAGCGCCTGAAAGTGAGAGACTTCTCCTGATTCATTGGGGTCAGTGTATTTGCCTCGCACAATGTCCAGGGATAAGCGAAACTTGCGAATATTGACAAAGCCGAAATAGAGCGTAAAGATAGTGGCCCCCAGGATCAGCCATACCAGTACGAAAGGCAACTCAATTTGCACCACTTGAAACCGAAAATCATTGACGATGCGGTCTTGCCCCTGAGCGGATAGGGTAAAGGTAAAGCCATCCACCTCTACCGGCTGCCCAAACTGCGCATCCTGCATAACCCGGTACTCATTGCCTGCTGCGTCCTGGTAGTTGTAGGTAAGTTGATAATGGTCTTCATCCAGGTAGGTGATGGTAAATGGCTTATCATCCGGTACATCACCCTCGAATTCCAGTTGATAGGGCGGTTCATCTACAATTGAGGCCCGCGTACCCCTCACTTCCTTGAATATCAGGTCCTTCTTGATAGGAAACGCATAGAAAATAATATCCTCCACCGTTTTCGTAAAAGGGCCTATGCGTTCGTTGATGCGTTCATCTACTGATTGTTCCTGCTCACTGGCGAGTCGCACCGGAATGGTGTCCTGTGCCAGCAGTGGCATCCCCATCAGACATACGATCAGTGTACTCAGTAGTTGTTTGTACATGCGTTGTGGAATTGAGGTAAGGGCCTAAAATATTTAGAATTACCCCTATACGCAAAAAAGGGGATGTTAACACCCCCTTTTTCTGCCATTTCTATGGATTATCCTATCGTTGTATAACCAAGGGTTGCACCGTACGACCCGCGGTGGAGTATAGCTTAACCCAATACATACCGGCCGGTAGTTGGGTAGTGGATAAAGTGATAACCTCTCTGTTGGGCAGCACTTGCTGCTGTAAGACTCGACCCGTCACATCTATGATCTCCAAGCGCTCCAACGGAACTTCCCCCTGGTATCGAATCGTCACCTGATCTTGCGCAGGGTTAGGCTGCATAGTGAACGCAACAGAACCGCTTTTTACTGCAGTCGGTGCCCCCGAAATATCCAGCACTGCCAGGTCGTCAACAGCTGCTTCTACAATGCTTCCCCCATCGAGATTAGTGCCTGGAACCAGGCTATCCTGGGCCACAAAGAGCAGCGAAACAGTAGCTGTCTTTTGCACATAATCTTCTACGGCTATCACATGTTGGCGCCAGCTTCTATCGGAAGTAAAAGTTCGCTCTACGCGCACCCAATCTGTACCATCATCGGAAATGAATACCTGCCAGGGATCGTTGCCCGGGTTGGCTCCTCCAGCCGGATCGTTGACAAACCAACGCCAGTAGCTGAAGGCAGGTTTCTCGTAGGTAGTCAGGTCGAAAACTGGCGACTGAAGCGTGGTTTTGCCATCATCTACATCGTTGGCCCCCATAGTACCACTGCTGGCATTGCCGGTAAAGGCACATAAGTTGGTCGTATTGTTTGGTGTGCGGTCCTGGTCCGTTTGCACCATGGCATTCACATTGTCGAAAGTGGCCACAGGTACACTGATATCCCATTGACCGGTTGAGGCATTATCATCACCAAATGGGTTTACAGCCCATCCACCAAAAGTAATATCGAAATCTTCCACTACTTGCTCCTCATATCCGACCGTAATGAAGTAAGGCAAGTTGGGATCATCACTAAGGTTCGCTTTTACCGGATCGGCCACCACTTCGGTGCCAAATACATCCTCCACCACAAAATAGTAGTCGATAATCGTACCCTCAGGCTGCGGCCCAATATTGACTTCATAATTAATCGCTCCGGTGGCCGTCATAGCCTGGCTTTGGTAAGCGGCATTGGCATCAGTGCGATAGTACACCAGCACATCACCCAGATAAGTCGGCAAAGCGGTGGTGAGTCGGGTGGTTAATTCAACATCCTGGTTAGCCGGGTTAATAAGCGGTGCAGTGTGAGCTAAGGTGGCATTGGCAAGCAGTGAAATACCATGCTTCGCAAATCCATCGATAATGGCCGAGTCATTGGGGGTTCCATTGACCAGGTTGCCATCATCGTCATCGGCCAGCATTACCTCCAGCAAGATATCGCTGTAGAGCTGCCCTTCTCCCCCATCAGGTGCGATAGGGGTATTCACTTGCGCCCCGACAAACAGCTCCAACATCTTGTCCATATCATTACCCAGATTGCGGTAAGTATCCCAAAAGGCACCGGCAATGATCTCCCCATCTGCGTGCACTTGTCCCACCAGGTCCTGTGGGTATACTTTCGGGTCTACATCATAGCGTCTAACAAAAGTGTTGGCTCCACCCAAAAAGCCCTGTCCAATAATGGGATCCAACGATAAACTGAAGGCCCACACATCGGCATATCCTTCCTGGAGGGCGCCATTGTTGGCAAAGCCGCCCCAGAAATCATAGTATTCATAGTTGATGCCGTGTCCGTATTCGTGATAGACGACATCGCTAAACAAGGCGGTAGCCGGACAGCCACCCCCCTGGGCGAAGAAGTTAATCGATACGCCATTATAAAAAGCGTTGCAGCTACCCGATGACAGTTCAACATTGACACGAAAAGCCGTATCCATTTGAATAAACCCGGGATCAGTGACTTCCTTCATGTGGTCATGCACCAAGTCGGTGTGGTAGTAGCCGGCCAGCTCGGTGGCCAATACCTTACCTGTCAGGTCAATTACATTGTTACCCGGCTCCAGGCTATCTATGACGACAGGGGTGGCCTCTGTTTGCGCATTCACCACACGGGCATGACGACCCGCCAGGTAAATCTCCGCTTCTACCTTTTGTGTAAGGTTTGGGAGGATAACTTGGCCGCTTGTGTCAGTAAAAAAAGTATCTGTACCCACTACGACCATCAGGTCAGGAATGGCACGACTTACCGGGTTGCGCAGCGGATTGTCCACTACATCGCCCGTTATTCTCGCATCGGCCAGCTTGGGCGCACAAGTGTGCACTTGATTCACCCGGTACCACACCTTACCGGTGTGCGCATCCACTAAAGTATAATACCGTCCGGGCTCATCCTGAAACCCGCGGGTAATCACCTCCGCCTGTTGTACCAATCGGTAGTCTACCTCCTGCTCGCCCGGCACAGGTAGTATGGCCAGGTCATCCAGTTTTACCTGCTGTACGTCATAGGGAATGCCTTCCGTAGCTGCATCAGCCAATTGCGCACCGGATAGATGGGGCGTAGTGGACAATTGCATTTGCGGAAAAGCATCCACGCCAAATTGCATGACCGCTCCATCCGCATTAAACCGCACACTCACCTGACTCCATAGCACGGGCAGGCCCTCATGCTGTTGTGCCATTTTTACGAGCGTGAAATCCTCTTTTTCCACGACTTGTACGACATGTAACGCTTCTGCCGGGATGTTAAAATCTGACAGACCGTTGCGTAGGAATGAAAGCGCGGCCTGCACCGGCTCTTGTAATCCGCCCCAAGGAATAGGGGCCCCATAAGCACGATGAGGTAAGCCGGTACGTTCGTCAAATTGCACCCACCATGTACCATGCTTCTGCACAAAAGACTGCCAGGCCGGCTGCTGCCGCAGCCACTGCTGTGTGGCCGCATTGAAATAGGTAGGTTGTGGAGTTAAAAAAGAGACCCTGGCAGGATCGTCAGCCTCGGTATGGCCCGAATGAGCCTTAGTGTAGGTAACCGATGCCAGTAGGATAAAGAAAAGCAGTAGAAATCTAGAATGCATAAAATTGGATTTTCTGAAGGAAGTAGTGCTACTAAAGTAATCTATTTGATAAGATATCGGTTCGCAGTTGAGTATCAAACATGTATAGTTAGGCCATCGTAGGCGATACAGACATTCGAAGGCAGCTCAGCCTCCACATCCGTGTGGCGACCCATTTGATGGCTGAGATGCGTAAGATAAGCCTTGCGGGGAGCCAATTCCTCAATGAGTGCCAAGGCTTCTTCAAGTGTGAAGTGAGAAATATGATCTTCCTTGCGCAACGCATTAAGCACCAGGGTATCAGTCCCCTTCACTTTGGCTTTTTCTTCCGGGGCAATGTAGTTGGCATCCGTGATATAGGTAAAGTCGCCAAACCGGAAACCTACCACAGGCAGTTTATAGTGCAATACATTTATGGGCGTGATAGCCAGGTCGAAAAGCTCGAATGGGTGATCTTCGATATCATGCAATTCCACCTTGGGCACACCCGGGTAATTGGGGTTGGCAAAGATGTAGGCAAACTGTTTTTGCAGTTCCCGCTGTACATGCGGAGTGGCATAGATATCAGCCGGTAATCGCTGCTTAAAGTTGAAGGCCCGCACATCATCCAGCCCTGCAGTATGATCACGATGTTCGTGCGTAAAGAGGATGGCGTCTAGTTGCTGTACATCATTGTCCAGCATCTGTTGGCGAAAATCGGGTCCGGTGTCTACTACCACCACGCGGTTGTTGTATTCCACCATTATGGAGGTGCGCAGTCGCTTATCGTGCGGATCGGGTGACTGGCACACCGGACAGTCGCAACCAATAACGGGAATCCCCTGCGATGTGCCTGTGCCTAAAAATGTAACCCTCAAGAAGCTTGTTTTTGTGTCAGCAGAAAATCGAGGTAAGCAACGGCTTCTTCATCCAATTGTTCCCTGTCGATGTCAACTTGCCCGATGATATCGAGTAAGACATTGATCTTGGACTCAAGGGTATAATATCGATTGATGACCACCACACGTTTTGATTCCAACAAACAATAGCCACTATTGAAGTGCCCCTTTTCGTAGCGCACAACGAAGCCGGCATCCTTCAACAAGGACTCCATCGCTTTGAGGGTTTTATCGTTGTATCGAAAGGTCATGCTACTGGTTGTCTAACAAATATAGGAGGATGGTACGGTAAAATGACGAAGGTTGTACACGTAAAAGCGTGTAAATAGCGTTGCCTACGTAACTTTGTATCATGCGATATTTTCTCCTCTTGTTTTTACTTGTTGGGTTGTTAGCACCCCGGCTTCATGCACAGACCTTTAATGCCGCCATTATAGGGGGCATCAACTTGTCGCAGATCGATGGGGATGACATGGCGGGCTACGATAAAGTGGGCTGGAATGCGGGCGTAAAGGCGTATGCTTTTTTACAGGAGCAGTTGTCGTTGAGTTTTGAATTGCTATACAGCGAGAAAGGAAGCCGCGCTTCACTAATCGACCGGCAGTTTGTACCCCCGACCAACATTTTTATGCAATATGCAGAAATACCCGTATTGATCCACTACCACGACCGCAATGGGATGGTTTTTGGTGGTGGATTTTCCTACAATCAATTGTTCGATTTTCAGCGGACCGTAAATGGCGTCAATACTTCACAGGATGATCCGGTGCCCAATAATAGCGACTGGGCCATCGTGGGCGACCTCACCTTTGTGATTAAAGATCACTTTGGCATCAACGGGCGTATGTCCTATTCCCTCTTCCCTATCGCCAATGATCCCAACAGCAATCTACAGAACCAACAGTGGTTAAACAATGTAATCAGCCTCCGCTTGATGTACATTTTCTAAAGCTGCTGATTCACCTCTGCAATGTAATCCAGCAGTGTGTCCCGGCCAAGGCCCTTTACCGCAGAGGTAACAAAATGAGGGGGCAGCTCCGCCCAGGACTCCTTCATGGCTTCGAGGAAGGTATCGATATTAGCTTCGGCTTCTTTTGGCTTCAACTTATCCGCCTTGGTAAATACCAACAGAAAAGGTACTTGCTGCTCACCCAACCAGTTGATGAACTCGAGGTCATTCTCCTGGGGTGCGATCCGCGCATCGATCAAGACGAACACTGCGGTGAGCGATTCGCGCAATACCAGGTATCGTCTGATCATTTGCTGCCATTTCTTGCGGTTGGTCTTGCTCACTTTGGCATAGCCATAGCCGGGTAAGTCTACCAGGTACCACCCTTTCTCTTTCTTGTCCGGGTCATGGTTGATCAGAAAGAAATTGAGTAATTGGGTTTTGCCGGGTGTACCGGAAGTTTTGGCCAGCTTCCGTTGCCCGGTCAGCATATTGATAAGGGAGGATTTACCGACATTGGAACGACCGATGAAGGCATACTCCGGTCGATCCGGTTGGGGGCAATCTTCCACCTTGGGAAAACTGCCGGTAAAAACAGCAGAATGTACGTGCGATTGAATAGCCATGATGCAAAGCTACCTAATGCGGAAACACTATCTTTGCGGCCACTATTGAATAAGCCTCCTATGCATATCCTCGTAAACAATAGTAGCCACCATTTGTCGTTTAGGCTTGCGATGCGTAAAGGGATCACATATTTCTTCGGGATAGGGCTATTGACGCTAGCACTGTTGACAACGCCACAGGAGGCCAAGGCACAATTCAACGCCTATTCTTTTACCCAAAAATTTGAAAATAAATGGGCGCACTTTGGCATCCTGATGGGGTACAATCGCAGCGAGTTTCGCATACGGAATGACGAACGATTCATCTTTAATGACTCTATTGCGGGGATCGAATCGTTAAAAGGGCCCGGATTCAACCTGGGTATGGTTACCAATGTGCACCTGGGTAAGAATTTCGACCTGCGTTTTCTCCCCTCCATGACCTTTGCTGAGCGCAATCTGACCTACAGCACCTTTTTAGACACTTCCTTTAGCCAAACGATCGAATCGATCAACGTGGACATACCCATCCTGCTGAAGTTTAAGTCTAATCCATACAAGGACATGCGCTTTTACGTGTTGGCAGGCATGCGCTACTCCCTCGATTTAGCTTCTAATGCCAATGCCAGAAATGCAGAAGATATCGTGAAAGTAGGCCAACATGATCTGCTGGTAGAGTATGGCTTTGGGCTGGAGTTTTACTTCCCCTACTTCATATTTGCACCAGAACTGCGCCTATCTCAAGGCCTGTTTGATGTGCACGCACTGGATCCCAATCTCACCTTTTCCAATGTGCTGGAGCGGCTTTTCACCCGCTCTATTGCTATCGTTATCAACCTGGAAGGCTAGTCCGCTTGCCTTATCCAAATGTTAAATATTGCTATTTTACTCGCATTTTCGATAGTAATACTATTATTTTTGCGAGCAACGTAAACATTTTGCGAGTTACCACATTGATTTGGGTGGAATTGCCAATTGGTCATGCAAGAACTATTAGGACAACTTTCGATTCGGATAAATGACAAGCTGTACCTGAAGGATCCGGACTCCAGTGACCTGGGGCGCAGGATTATTCAACACAGCATTGAACTGATCGATGAGATCGGCTTCGAGAAGTTTACCTTCAAGAAGCTAGGGGCACGTATTCACTCCCCGGAAAGTACGGTGTACCGGTATTTTGAGAACAAGCACAAGTTACTCATCTACCTTACCAGTTGGTACTGGGGGTGGATGGAGTATAAGCTGGTATTCTCCACGGTGAATATTGAAGATCCGGTGGAACAGCTTAAGAAAGCGATTCAGATCGTAACCGAACCGGTAGTAGAGGACTCTTCCTTCAGCCATATCAATGAGGTGCGATTATACCGGATTGTCATTTCTGAATCGACAAAAGCTATCTTCACCAAAAATGTAGACGAAGAAAACAAGGAAGG
>CAJXXO010000109.1 GCA_913062655.1 uncultured Bacteroidota bacterium
CCAAATCAGAACCCGTGTACTTGCCTTTGACGGTCACCGGGTCTCCTTCTGACAACGCCTCATAGGCTGAATGGTAGTCACTTTCGTTTACGTATTTGCTATGCAATTGCACATTGATAAGGTTATCTGCTTGTACAGATGTGCTTACATTAAGTACCAACACCGTATCACCTAATGATATTTTATCCATAACCACTCCACGCACCTGCATTACATCATCTGCCAGGTATTTTTTATCCGCCCCTTCTTTGTCGGCCTCTAAAGCAGCAAACAACTCCTCGGCTGACAACTGGTAATCAACAGACGCCCGTTCAATATTTCGGTGAGGCTTATTGTATACCAGGAAATAGCCCAAGGCGCCACCCGCGGCCCCCAAAATCAATAAGGTGATCAGTATTACGAGAATTTTCTTCGACATAGCCTTGATTTTCAATAGTAAAAGTAGGGGCTACATTTATATCTGCCTGGTCAAACCAGATGAACCGGAAAATGAAGGGGATGAATCGGACGGGTTAATGGTCATCGGCCAGCCACTTCTTGAATAGGGGAGAACGGTCTGTACTTACTATGACCTTCTCCTGGTAAGGAGGATCTAGCTCAAGTAATACCCTTGCTTTTGAATAGGTGTGCATGGCTTCGATCGCGTGAAGGTTTACAATGAACTTGCGATTGACACGATAGAAAAGATGGTCGGGCAACAGCTCTTCCAATCGATCCAGGCTTTCGTCAATAGTGTAGGTTCGCTTCTCTTTGGTGCATAAGAAGGTACTCTTATGCTCAGAATAAAAATAGGCGATATCTTCTGTATTGACCGTCTTGATGGCCTGGCCCACACGAATCAGGAATCGCTTTTTATAGCCAACTTTTTGCTGTTGAATAGCCTTAGCCAACGCTTCGAGGTCTGGTGCTGCTGTTGGAGTATGCCATTGGTCCCATTTTTCAAGAGCCTTTTGCAATTCCTCTTTCTTGATCGGCTTCAGCAGGTAGTCTACACTGTTTACCTTAAATGCCTGAATAGCGTACTGATCATAGGCGGTTGTAAAAATGATAGGGGCCGCTACCGATACCTGATCAAAAATATTGAAGCACAAGCCATCGGCCAATTGCACATCCATCAACACCAGATCTGGTGTTGGATGATTCTGTAACCATTCAACAGAGGCGGCTACTGTATCAGGCTGTGCTACTATTTCCACTTCCTGTCGAAGCGATTTCAGCATCTGCTCAAGCCGCTGTACTGCAGCGATTTCGTCTTCTATGAGTAATACTTTCATGATTCTAATGGGATTATGGGTAAGCGAACGGTGAACCAGTTATTCTCTTCTGCTATTCGGACAGGTCTATCAGTTAGCATCTCGTATCGCTTACGTATATTGGCCAATCCTACCCGGGTCCCCCCTTCGCTTTCCGTTTTTCGTTGGAGGTTGTTGCGGACTACCAGGTCATCGTCTTCGATGTAAACCTGTACGGTTAAGGGTTGTGCCCTTGATACAACATTGTGTTTGAGTGCATTTTCTACCAACAATTGCAATAGCAAAGGGGGTACAGCATAATGCGTGGGATCCTCAATAGAGATAGCAAGTGAAAAGTTATCGCCATATCGTTGCTGCTGTAGGTAGTAGTAATCCTGTACAACTTTCAGCTCTTCCTCCAAAGAGATGATAGCGGCCTCCCGGTAAGCCAGGATGCTGCGGAAAAAATCAGATAACTTCTCTACATACGTAACCGCCCGCTCCTTGTCCATATCAATGACATTCAATAACGTATTGAAGCTATTGAACAAAAAATGAGGGTTTACCTGGCTTCGCAGTGTCTGGAATTGAAAGTCTATGCGCTCCTTTTCCATCCGCTCCAACGCTTGCAATCTTCTTTCCCTACTCTTCACATACAGGTAAATCGCAACTCCTGTGAGTATCAGCAGCAAGGCAATAAACCAACCCCGCATCCAAAATGGCGAAGCAATTCGAAAACCATACCGTACTACCGGAGTACCTTCAAACTGTCCATCAATAGCTGACCGAACTTTAAACGTGTACTCGCCCGGACTCAAATCTGGATAGATCGCTTCCTGGTCTTTCGTAGTGATCCAACCCAGGTCGTAGCCCTCCAACTGATATTGATAGGTGACCTGCGCAGGATTAGCAAACCACAAACCGACAAAACCAAATGTGAGATGATTGTCGCTATAGGCGAATACCGTATCCCCCGTTACCGGGTATTCTTCCAGGTACACTTCAATGTAATCGAGCCAGGTTGTAGGAATAAATGACTGTGCAGCCCCTCCAGGCTTATAACGCACCATTCCTTGCTGCAAGCCGAACCACACCTCTCCATTTTCCCGCGTAGTGATAACATTAAGGTTGGCATTTACCTCTAGCAGTCCGATATCGTCTTCCAGGTGAATTAGGTGAAAGTGACGTGTATCCATTACGTCTACACCTTCCTCGTGTACGATAGTCAGATGACCATGCGGATCACAGGCAAGGGCGACAATATCCACCCCATGCAGTCCTTCTTCTAATCCAAAATGTAGAAACGAATCTCCATCAAATCGGTAAATACCATCGTGCAGGGTGCTAAACCATATGTTGCCTTGTGGATCAGTAGTAGCAGAGTAAATGACTTCACTCCGTAGTCCATCTGACGCATTGTAATTGGTAAAGGTGCCATTCTCCAACACGGTAAGCCCCTGCCCATCAGTAGCAAACCACACCCGGCCTTGTGAGTCACTCACAACCTTGTAGATGTAATTGGCCCCAAGGCCATTCTCTTGATCATAATTTTGAAAGCGCAGTCGCCAACGCGGTTCACCTACAGGAAA
Organism: uncultured Bacteroidota bacterium; assembly: GCA_913062655.1. Classification (GTDB taxonomy): domain Bacteria; phylum Bacteroidota; class Bacteroidia; order Chitinophagales; family S012-47; genus CAJXXO01. The sequence goes on from CAJXXO010000109.1 coordinate 2,822, forward strand.
AGTGGCTTGCGACACTCCACCTAAGGTAGCCAACCACAGACTCCCATTAGTGGCTTCCATATCAAGGATGTTATCATTGATTAATCCATCCGCTTCTGTAATACGTTGAATAGTTTTCTGCGCCACATCGTACCTAAGCAGCCCTTGTCCGAAGGTACCAAGCCATACCTCCTCTGGTTGTACTTCGTGTATACTGATAATTAAATCATCATCCGTCAATCCAGTTGGGCGATGATGCTCCCATTGGCGTGTCCTTACGTTGTAACGAAACAGGCCCTCCATGGTACTTACCCAGATGTAAATACCCGCAGCATGAATAGCCAACAGCTCTCCAGCAGGGGCAAATGCCCCACCATCAAATATTGCCACATCTCCACGCACATTGAGCAGTCCCAGCTCCGCTACCAGCACCCAGGTTGCTCCTTCACGATCGACCAGCAACTCTGTCAGCTTACTGGCTTCCACTTGCTGGTTAACCTGCACCGGCCAAGGGGCCATTTGACCAGGATGCCATTCTACCAAACCATGCTCCCATGTGGTCATCCATAGCGTACCATCCGGCTGTATCGTTAGGTCCTCCAATTGTCCATACACCCAGTTGGATGCCGTTAAGCTTTGTTGAACAGGGCCACCCTCCACCGGTAGAAAGGCCACACCATCTGTATAGGTGCCGGCCCACACACCGCTATCAGCCGCCACCAGATGCTGCACGATGCGGTCTGGCAGACCAGAAGACTCTTGCCAATGCCGAATCAATTTACCTTGGTTGTTTAATTGATACACCCCTTGATCGGTAGCCAACCACACAAATTCTTGACTTGAGGTCACCATATCGTAGATAGAGAGGTCTGGTAGTATACAGTGCCACGCTGATCCCTTTCTACACCAGAGTCCTTCACCATAAGTAGCTAAAAACAATGATTCGTCTATAGGGGATAGGCCTGTAATAGAAGTGCGTAAATCGGGCGTCAGCATGGGGTATAACTTATCTTGTCCCAAGCGGGCCACTGCTCCTGAGGCATACCCAACCAGCAAACGCCCTGTGTGATCTTCAGCTATAACTGATACAGTGGCTTGGCTGTCCCTTGGTGCAGAAAAGTTCTCGAGTATGCGGCCATCGAAGCGAAATAGGCCATCGGCACCCCCTAACCAAATAAAACCGTCCTCATCCTGAAATAGGGTAGAAAGGTCCAACTCTCGCAGCTCCTCCAATAAATGGTAACTGGCCGGATAAGATTGTGCGCCCATTACTGCCGCCAGACACAGGCCGATCAAGCAACTAAAAACCCGCTTCATAAAGTGAAAGTCGCTTCCACCGTTACGGCAATATCTTCGGCAATCTTTTGCCGTACAATCCGTGGAATGGAAATGTCGTGATCAGATAAAGGGACATCAAATAGCGCAGAAAGCGTCATTTCACCCTCTTTTACTTCTATCGTGGCAGGAATAATACGCTCCGTAGCAATGCCATGTATCCTAAGTGTTCCCTTGGCCCGCACCTGATAGATGCCAGGTGCCGTCAAATCTATCTCCTCCACAATTCGACCGGTAAACTGCCCATTGGGGTTACGGTCGGTTTCCATATAATTTTCGTGGAAATGTTCTTGCTGCAAAGGGCTGTTAAACCCTTGAAATGTACGAACAGGAATGGTAAAAGCAAACTCTCTTGTGGCGACATCAATGACACCTTTTAGCGATTCTGATTCGGCCTCGATTCGCTCTAGCGGTGCATCAGATACAAAGTGAACGTACCCATTCGATAGCTGATAACGAAGGTCTTGCGCCATGCATAACAGTGGACACATGATTAGAACGGCTATAAAATACAACCTTAGGTAACTCATAACACTTGTAGCATAAAAATCAGTTGCCCCATTACCCCTAAGATAACTAAAGATAGGCCGACAAAGCCGAATCTTTGCTTTCGTCTCCAAGCTTGATAGTAAGCGGAACCCGTCTTCCTGGCTGGAGTGGGCAACGACCAGATCAACAAAGCAAAACCGACCAGAAGTGTGCCAAAAAGTACAGCAGACAATATCTTTATAGACATGCGGTAAAAATGGCCTTTCTCCCTGATCTTCCGCATTATTTAACGATGAACGGGCAATAAGCGCGGATGAGACCACCACCGATATGCTGTATTTAGTACACTTTATGAATGCTGTTGATTATCCCCCATGCCTTTATTCCTTATCTTAGCGAAGCGTAATTGTTTTTATCGGACTAAATACCCTTTGCTACATGCGTGTCTGGATCACTGATGACGACACGATCTTCCATTTTATTGTGGAACGCTTTGCCCAATCGTTACCGCAGGTCAACGAACTGCGTTTTTTTACCAACGGTCAGGCGATGGTGGATACGTTAGCCAATTGTCAAACCGGGCCGGATGTGGTATTGCTCGATCTCAATATGCCGGTCATGAATGGCTTTGAGGTGATGGAGCACCTCGACCAACAACCGGAGCTAGCTGATCGCATAGGCCGGCTGTATGTAATCTCTTCCAGTATGCTCCCTGAAGAACGCGACCGATCCCTTGGGTACCCATTTGTGGAAGACTTTTACCCCAAACCTCTTTTTGTCCACCATTTTGCCGAAATCGTACTGGGCGAAAAAGCAACAGACAACCCATAACATCGATACCCACACCATACTGCTACCTACTACCTCCCCCTGAATCCACTATCTTTCGGGCATGAAATGCCTCCTGCTGCTACTATGCCTATTTCCCACAGCCGTGTGGGCGCAGTATGCTACCGTACCCATCAATCCGGAAGAGCGCGCCTGGTATGAAAACGCCATGCTCCGCTCCGACAGCGCACAGCATACCGGTCTATTGCCCTGGCGACAGAGCGAGGTACAGCAATATGACCGCAGATCAACGCTCAACTGGGTGGACTCTACCGGCCGATCCAAGCTCCACCAATCGCTATTCTACGGTCATGCGTTGAAAGCGCGAGGGAAAGACTTTTGGTTCACCCTCAATCCGGCAGTCGACTTTTCTGTCGGCAGCGATCCACTCGTTGATGGCACGCCTTATTTGAATGGGCGAGGCGTCACCTTTGAAGCACAGCTACTCGATAATTGGCGCATTGCTTCAACTGTAGTCACCACCCAAGCCCGGTTTCCCAATCATGTGCAGTCTTTCATTCGTAGCAACCGGGTAGTACCCGGCTGGTGGCTGGCCAAGGGTCGCGACTATGGCTGGGATGTCACTTACGTGGCTGGGGAAGTGGCGTACACACCCAACAAGGTCTTCCACCTCTACCTCGGCCATGGCAAGCACCACATTGGCGAAGGCTACCGCAGCATGTTCCTCTCTGATGTGGGGATGAATTATCCTTTTCTGAGGCTCGAAACCACCTTCTGGAAGTTTCGCTACACCAACCTGTGGGCGGTGATGAACGATATCCGACCGGAGCTGCAGGTAGATGGCGTCTTTGCCAAAAAGTATATGTCGCTGCACATGCTGAGCTTTCAGCCTACACCTCGATTCAACTTCTCCGTGATCGAAGGCATCATGTGGGGCGATGAGTTGAGACGGTATGGCTTTGACGTCAACTTCTTCAACCCCGTCATCTTCTACCGGCCCATCGAATTTGCCCAGGGCTTCACCGGTGGCAATGCCATGATGGGCGCACAATCGAGTTACCGTTTTCGCAATGGCGTGATGGTGTATGGGCAGTTTATGTTTGACGAGTTCACGATTTCTACGATTAGGAACTGGTCGGAGCAGGACTGGCGGACCATGTTTTCCGGACAACTCGGAGCCAAGTGGGGCGATGCCTTTGGGGTGCCGCATCTCTTCCTACGTGCCGAATTCAACGTAGCCCGGCCCTACACCTACGCCCACCGCAAGGTGCTCACTAACTGGGCACACTATGCGCAGCCTTTGGCCCATCCGTGGGGCAGCAACTTCCGGGAAGGATTGCTCCATGTTCGCTATCGCAAAGACCGCTTCATCGTGGAAGGTGCCTACCACCTGGGCGTAATGGGCCGCGATGTAGATACCGTCAGCTATGGCAATGACCTGTATAAGTCTACCGATAACCGGGTGGGGAACACGGGCATCTTTATCGGGCAGGGCGAGCGGAGCAACCTGAATTATTGGCGGATCAATGCCTCCTACGTGATCAACCCGACCTACAACCTGCAAGTGCAAGTCGGCTACCAGCAGCGTACCGAGACGGCTCCGGATGCCGGCTGGCCCGATAGCCGTGCCTTTATGGTGTCGCTACGCTCGAATGTGTACCGGGTGTACCAGGATTTTTAAGGTCAGCCACGCCAAATGAGCCTTCCGCAAATGGTAGAAATGTAGTATTTTAAAATCGTCATCAAATACCCTTTGCCATGCCAAGATTCAGCCAGCGCAGCCTCGATCGACTCCGTACCTGCCATGCAGACCTGCAAACGCTCATGCATGAGTTGATCCAATATTTTGACGTCACCATTGTGCAGGGCCACCGCTCTGTAGAAGAACAGGCGGAGCTCTACGCAAGCGGTCGTACTAAGGAAGGCCCCATTCTCACCCATATTGATGGGGTGACCAAACTGAGCAAACACAACCACCAGCCCAGCCAGGCGGTAGACATTGTACCGTACCCGATCAACTGGGCCGATACCGATCGCATGTACTTGATGGGCGGCTATGTAAAGGCGTTGGCCATCAAGCTTAAGGAAGCCGGCCAAATTAGCCACGACATCCGCTGGGGTGGCGACTGGGATGGAGATACGGAAGTGCAGGACCAGTCCTTTATGGACCTGCCCCATTTTGAATTACGTTAATTACAGCATTATGTCTCCAGTAAAACCAACGCTGGTCACCTTCGTAGCGGTAGCCCTGACATGGCTGGCCTACTTTGGGCTTTTTAGTTACGAAGTGCTCGTCTTAGAGGATTGGCATATTGTATTGGTCGCTATTGGTGCTTTGGGCCTAGTAGCACCCTTGTCCACCATTAAAAAGTGAAACAAACCGGACAGCACTCCTACACTCGAAATATCCTCGGCATTGTGGCCGCTTCGGTGACGGTGTATCTATTGGCGTGGTTGATATGAAAAAGCCCCCGGTTTTCACCGGAGGCTTTCGAAGTGTGGGCCCTGTAGGACTTGAACCTACGACCAATGGATTATGAGTCCACTGCTCTAACCAACTGAGCTAAGGGCCCAA
>CAJXXO010000110.1 GCA_913062655.1 uncultured Bacteroidota bacterium
AAGGTCCGGTAGTTCAGTTGGTTAGAATGCCTGCCTGTCACGCAGGAGGTCGCGAGTTCGAGTCTCGTCCGGACCGCCAACAAGCACAAAGCCTCGCAACACTGCGGGGCTTTTTTGTTTCTTACCTACCTCATAAAAATCCCCTAATTTCCCGTCTCTGTTTTACTAAATCGAGGGGTATGTCGAAGAGTGTATTGCTGGTGTTGATCACGGCTGTAGCGGCTTTGGGCGGCTTGTTGTTTGGCTACGACACGGGTGTTATCAATGGAACACAATTTTACTTCAGTAAGTATTTCGAACTCGATCCGGCCATGAAAGGCTGGGTGGTAGGTAGTGCGCTGCTCGGTTGTTTGGGTGGTGCCATTGCTGCCGGACCATTGGCGCGGTACCTGGGCCGTAAGTATACCCTCGTTTTGGCAGCCCTTTTGTTTACGGTATCAGCAGCCGGTTCGGGTATGCCTTCTTTTCTGCCACAGGAGGTATCGCTATTGGTTGTCTTTAGAATTATCGGAGGTTTAGGCATTGGGTTGGCGTCCATGGCTGCACCGACTTACATAGCTGAGATTGCCCCGGCCAAGAAACGAGGCGTGTTGGTTACCTTTTATCAGTTGGCCATCGTTACCGGATTTTTTGTGGTATTCCTGGCCACCTATTTTATTGGTTCGGGCTTCTCCGAGGCGGAGAACGTGTCAGAAGGCTGGCGCTGGATGTTTTGGTCGGAATTGATTCCTTGTACGCTGTTTCTTTTCCTCACCTTTCTTATTCCACGCAGTCCTAGGTGGCTGGTATTACAAGGCCGGGAAGCGGACGCAGAGCGGGTGCTGGGAACCTTGCATAACGCAGAAGTGGCTGGGCAAGAGCTACTGGAGATCAAAAAATCTGTCCAAAAGGAAGAGTGGCAACAACAACGTAGTGCTTCCATCTGGCAAAAGGCGGCTCTGCCTATTGTACTCATCGGCACCGTGCTTTCCGTATTGCAACAGTTTACCGGCATCAATGCGGTGCTGTACTATGGTGGCGACATTTTTGAAAAGGCGCTCGGCTATGGGCAAGAGGATGTATTGCAACAACAGATCTTACTGGGTGCGGTGAATTTCCTCTTCACCTTCGTAGCTATGTTTACCGTGGACCGTATCGGTAGAAAGCCGTTGATTTACCTTGGCTCGTTCGGCATGCTCACCGGTTTCCTGCTGTTGGGGGGATCACTTTATCTAGATCGAGTTGGTTTGGTATCTCTGGTGGGTGTCTTGCTATTTATTGGATCATTTGCCTTGAGCATGGGGCCGGTTGTATGGGTGATGTTGTCGGAAATGTTTCCCAACAAGATTCGCAGTGTGGCCATGTCGGTGGCGGTAGCAGCACAGTGGGCCGCCAATTACCTGGTGTCGCAGAGCTTTCCCATTATTGCTGAGAGCGAAGCGAACCTGGAAGGGGTTTGGAACCGATCGCTGCCCTATGTGATTTTCTCCATTTTCATAGTAGGCATCATGGTGTTTACCTATCGCTATTTGGTGGAGACCAAAGGCAAGTCCCTTGAAGAGCTCGAAGAGGTGTGGGCAGAAAAGTATGGGCCCATCGAATAGTTACCAGGCACGGGACACTGTCTGCGCAAAGGTCTTACCATTATCCAGGGTAATCTGTTCCACATAGCGGTTGCCTGTCGGTTGGCCGATTTTACGACCCAGCAGATCAAAATAGCTGCGGTGCACCTCAGTGGCATTCCTCACTTCAATGATGGGTGATTTATCCCGTTTTCCGTTAAAATCGTACTCTACAATGCGGTAGTAAGCACTCTGGTTGTAATCGAGGCGGTAGGTGTAGCGATCATTGCCGGTGGCCGGTACCTTGGCAATGGTTGTAAAGCGCTGGCTTTCATCCATCCGTTGAATCTCATAATAGTCGCTCTGATGTTCGGCTACCTGCCATTCCAAAAATGTATGCTCGTCAGTCACCCAGCCGGCTACCGACAACCAATCTACTGCTAATAGAAAACCACCGCAAGGCTGTATGTTCTGCGGTACACCTAATCTCGTAGAGGTACCACTGATTAAGGTATGGGCATTGCTGTTGTAATTAGCTGCTGCCCCAACGCCATCAGGATTTTCAACACCAAACATTCTGTTACTAAAGGCGGAAATGCCGTAAATCGCACCATCTTTTGCCAATTGAATCTGTCCTCCAATCTGGCTCATGTTCGATATACTGCCCAGGTTATAGACCACACCAGAGCTAAGATCAATCTGACGAATTCGGCCATTGAATTTCCGCTCGGTATAATAGACCAATTCGCTGTTGGGGCTAAACTCTACACCGTAGGGATCAGTAGCGCTATAGTTGGTCGGGTTGGAAATCGTGCCCGTCACGTTGTCAAAGTCAAAAACCTCAACAAACCCACTACCATCAAATTCAGTCACTGCCAATTTGGTACGGTCTGGTGATACTTTCATGCATCCAATACAATAGGTTAGGGTGTTGGACCCAACAGTACTGACAACAGGTGAACCTATGCCACTAGCCGTAAGCAATCGTGCTTCAAATTGATTGGTGCCACACACCTGGGTGATGATCCAAACATCTTCGCAATTATCATGCATGCATGCGGTTATCTTTTCGGTATACCCCGTGCCGATCAAATTACCCTTGCTGGTTACGGCACCCATTCCACCATTTGCCGACATATCTACAATGGTGTAACGAAAGTCTTGCGAGGTAGAATAATCATTAATGGTAAAGACATAAAAGAGGCTATCGCTGCCTGGCATCTGTACCGTCACCAATTGACTATTGCTCAGGTGCCCACCAATATTGGTACCGTTAGACATCACACTTCCGGTGGCATCAAAAATGGTCTCACCATCGGTATGGAACAGTATGTTGTTCCCATCCGAAACCACTGCATTCCCCTCCTGAACATCCATATTTGGAGGTGGTACAAAGTTGTTGGGATTGGTATTGTAATTGACACCACTATTGCGATCCATGATCCAATTGGCATCAAAATTAACTTGCCCTACTACGAGGGCGGGCCAAACCATTAGGCCTAACAGAAACAATCGAGCGCCCATAGCTAAAAAAATTTGGGGTAAACAATGGACCACTCTGTTAAGAAGTGGGGTATTTACATGTTGGTATTACGGCCTAGCTATCAAGGGGGTTACGAGAGAATACACGACTTTATTACATGATGGTTTTCACCTATAGCCGGTAGTGCGGGCCCCGGAAGAATGGGAAAAGGTCGGATAATGCGTCTTTTCTCCTAAATAGCTTACCCTTACTTAATCGTCAATACAAAAAAGCCTGATTTTCTTACCTGTACGCAAGGAGCTGATGGACAGTAGTTTACCGCAACAAGGTAATATTTCCCTGGCGTTGCTCCTGTTGTCCGTAGGGCGTACTGTAGCGTAAGCGATAGATGTAAACTCCTGCGGGTAATGGCTCGCCATTCAGCCGGCCATCCCAGCTAACGGTGCCTATTTCATCGGCTACCATAGCTCCCCACCGATCGAATACCTGGAAACGATGGATAATGAAATCCCTGGGCAGTTCTGCGGTAAACAGGTCATTGCGACCATCTCCATTGGGCGAGAAGGCATTGGGTAGGGTAAGCAGTGGCGCCTCTTCCACTGTAATAAACACGCTATCCATAGCCAGACAGCCGAGTGCGCTGTAAGTGGTCAGGGTAAACCAGGTGGAGTGTTGTACCTGACCCTCGGTGGTGAGTTGGGTTGGGTTCGCAAGGTAACTACCGGGGTGCCATTGATGGGCAGCTCCATCGCTTTGGCCTTGAAGGGTGAACGGTTGGTAAGGATACACAGTCTGGTCTGCACCTGCATCCAGCATAGGAAGGGGCGCCACCGGCACTTCAAAGCGAATTGTGTTGGTGCATCCTCTGGCATCTTGTCCTCTGAAGCTGTACCGCGTGGTAGCCGCTGGGAGGAGATGGAGTGTGCCATTTTGCAGTGCCACCAAGTCACGGCCCGGATACAGGGCGACATTAGCCAATTGAGGGTTGAAGGAAAGTGATGCGGTGTCGCCCGGGCATATCGTATCCGGTGGTGATAGTTGTAAATCAGGACGTGGCCAGAGGTCTATGGCCACCGAGTCGATCCCCTGGCAGCCCCACTGATCATTGATGGTAACCACTACAACAGTTGGCACGGACGGTTTTACCCACGTAGCCTGACACGATGGGCATCGCAATGATTGGTGGTTGGCGGACCAATTCCAGTTTTGCCCCGCCTTACTAACGAGCTGCACACTGTCGCCCTGACATAAAGTGGTGTCCTCCATCAAGTCAGGATGGGGTAGGGGCTTTACCGCTACCGTTACTGCTGTAGAGTCTGTACAGCCAAAGCTATTGGTACCGCTTACTTGAAAAGTGGTGGACTGCCTGGGGGTAATTACCGGATCAGGACATTTTTGACAGGATAAAGCGGTGTGGGGTGTCCATTGATAGTGCTGTGCGCCACTCACCATTACGTTGACAGATTGCCCTTCACACACGTAGGGTTGGGCTGGAGAGACGGTTAAATTGGGTGTGGGCTGCACGGTGATGGGAAAGGCCGTATCTCCCGGGCAGCCATTTACGTCCACATATTGTGCCTTTACAAGGGTAGTATTGGCAAATTGTCCTTGTGTCGTGAGGCAGGTGTCGCAAGGGAAGGCGCTAGCTGGATGCCATTGCACCGACTGCACCTGCTGTATCGCTACCTGTGCCGGTGCTCCCTCACAAACGGTTGTATCATAGCTCAATGTAATTGGTTGCTGCGGGTAAAAGGTGATCGCTACCGAATCCCGGGCTTCGCATTGATATTGATTAAATGCGGTCACCGTGTATTGTCGGCTGGCAGAAGGTGTGATGAGTGGGTTGGGGCAACTGGTGCATGAAATGTCGATGGCCGGCTGCCACTGGTAGTGGCTACCACCAGACGCCAGCAACGCCACATTGCCGCCTTGGCAAACGGTAGTGTGGGTGGGCGTCAGTTGGAGCTGTGGATTGGGATGGGGGGTTAACACAATGGTGTCATACACCTGACAGCCTAGAAAAGAGGTGGCGGCTACAATAAGGGTATCTGTATCCAACAAAGGATAATCTAATCGTTGGCCTTGCCCAATGACTTGTCCACCGTGCTGCCAGATCACCGATCCAGATGTTTGGGCTTGTAGGCTAACTGTATCACCTGCACAGACAGGAGCATTGTGCTGAACGGATAAGGGCAATGGGGGCGCCACCTGGAGGGTATGCATAGCCGCTGCTGTACAGCCGTTTGTATCCGTTCCTGTAACGGTGTAGGTAGTGGATTGCTGTGGTTGCACGGATACATTTGCCCCAGTGTGCTGTCCGGGTAGCCATTGGTATTGTTGGGCGCCTTGTGCCAAAAGAGTGGTCGTAGCGCCTTCACAAAGTAGACTATCGCCCTGGATGGTCAGACTTGGAGAGGGATGTACGGTTATCCATTCGGTTACAGAGTCTTGGCAACCCAGTGCATTGATTACCAATAGCCGTGCCGGATAGGTGCCAGGCTGGTTAAAAACCCTGGATAATTGCTTTGTATTGATGGAAGTCTGCCCGTTGATTCGCCATTTTCGGTAGGTGATCTTTGAAGCATGGGCCGTACTGCTATCTTCAAAAGGAATATACGCGCCAACACACCCATCCTGAGCGGCTATATGCGCTTCCGGAGCCGGCTGGTAGGGTACCTGTCTCGTGGTAGACACTACGCAACCGGAGTCTGTTTGAATGGTTAACGTAACAGGATAATGGCCGGGTTGGGCATATTGATGTTGGGGAAATTGTTGGGTACTGGTTGAGCTATCACCAAAGTCCCAGTGCCAACTGGTTACATTACCTTCGTAGGCTGCCGATAAATCTGTAAAAACAATATCGGGCCGTTTGCAGGGAGGAGAGAACAGGAAGGACGCTTCAGCACCGGGCCGGATGATAACAGTGGTGTAGGCGGTGTCGACACAGCCAAATTGATTTTTTGCAATAAGTCTTACTTGATATTCTCCTGTGTCTGGGTAAGTGTAGGAAGGCTCATAGAATAGTGATTTGTCCTGTGTTGTGGTAGGATCACCAAAATCCCATTCGAATTGTGTGGCATTTCGACTCCGATTGTCAAACTGAACTTTATAAGGGGGACAGTATAACGTGTCAACCACCGGTGCAATTGCTGCCATTTTTTGACAGGTAATGACGTTGAATTGGAAATCTCTAAGGTAAGTGCCAATAACTTTTCCTTTGCGATACTCTGTAATGCATATACCTACAACAAATTGGCCTTGCAAAGTAGGATGGCCTGTCAAAATACCAGTCACAGGGTCAATCTGCATGGGGGGAAAGGAAGGCAGAGGGTAAAGGGCATTATAGCCATTGGCATACACTACTGGTGTAAATGGTGGTGGAGCGGGGGGATTAGGCTTCGCCACCCCATTTTGCGCTCCATTGAATGGCGTACATAAACTATAGCTCAGGGAATCGCCATCTCCGTCTGTTGCCGATTGGTCTACCACTAAAGGCTCGCCAACGCAAACAGCTATGGGAGGGAACTGCTTGAATACTGGACTTGTATTACCGCCAGGAACATTGCTGGTACCTGGTACATGTGCCGTGTATGTGGCCCCACTTGCATTAGGCTGTACGATATTTAATATCGTTCGATTTCGGCAGCATCTCTGGTACACTAAATCATATCCTCCGCTAGAGGGAGGCAGATAAAGTGTATCTCTATATATTCCTTTTTGTACACAAATGGTGGGGGGTATAATTACACAGGGGTTCTGTAAAGCAGGCTGCAGCTTAGTTACGATCGGGTCAGCTAGGGATAATGTACGGTATAGTTGCCCATTGGCCCTGTATACGCCTACATAAGCCGGATTGTCAAAATTGGGTATTCCATAATAGCAGTCGCGATATACAGTAAGTGTTACCTCATAGCGATGAGACCCCAGGTGTCGGTAACTAATGAATCCACCAATGATATGCGATGCCGACAAAGACATCGATACCATACCTAAAAGAAAGGTTAGAACCAGCCGCCTCATAGCTTAATGGTCGAAGGTGAACAGCCACAATAGGCAATTATTAAATGTAGTGAATTATCGAGTAATGCGGGTACTAAGTTGTTGAAAACCCAAGGCTTACAAACTACCGTAATAATGTTACGTTGCCCTGCCGCTGGATAGGCAGGCCCATCGGGGATCGTAATTGTATGATATAGGTGTACACGCCTGGTGGGGCAGGACTCCCATTGATCCGACCGTTCCATCCGGGCTGATGCTGTTCCGTCTGAAATACCAACTCCCCCCAACGATTGTAAATCTGAAGGGAGATAAGTTCATAAAACCGCAAGGCGGGTATGGTAAAATAGTCATTCTGCCCATCCCCATTGGGCGTAAAGGCATTGGGCACCGTTATGATCTCGGGGGCCAGTACGATCACTGTAACACTGTCTAGAGCGGAGCAACCTATTGCGTCTGTAACCTGTAATACATACTGCTGCGTATCGGCAAGGAAGCTCACACCAGGAGTGAAGACACCCGGATCGTCCAGTCCTCTTGCCGGTGACCAAAGCGGAGCCCCAGTGCCTTGGCCAGCCAACACACCAGACTCCCCTTCAAATAACTGCACATCAGGGCCCGCATCCACAAATGGTGCTGGACTTACGGTAACGACTACATTTTCAGTGGATATACAACCGTTTCCATCTTCTCCAGTGACGGTATACGTGGTGGATTGCAGTGGTATTGCCTGTGGGTTGGCCGTAAGTGGACCAATCAGTGAAGCGGTGGGTTGCCAACTGTAGGTGGAAGCACCGAGGACACGTAGGCTTAGGGTATCGCCTTCACATAGGGTGGTGTCTGGTCCGGCTGTGATGACCGGTAAAGGATAAGTGGAAATGCGCAGGCTATCATTTGTTGTGCA